>CAZCJY010000080.1:4430-10800 GCA_964498975.1 uncultured Methylocystis sp. | reverse complement strand
CGCGGCCGGCGCCTTCGACGGCTTTGATCAGCCCGCGAAAGCGCTTACGCCCCGACTCCAACGGATGGGCCAGTTCTATCTTCGCTTCGCAGCCGAGCGCGCGCAGAAAGTCTGAGACGCGCACGAGCGGACGGTCGACGCCGGGCGAAGAGACTTCAAGTCGATATTCATGGGCGATGAGATCGGCCACGTCGAGCTCGGGCGAGAGCGCCTGGCTCGCCGCCTCGCAGTCGTCGATCGTCATGATTCCCTCCGGACGCTCCGCCATGATCTGCAATGTCGGGCCGTTCTGCTGCAGCAGCCGGACGCGCACGAGGCGATAGCCCAGCTGCGCCAGCGCTGGCTCGGCGAGATGCGCGACGCGCGCGGCGACGCCCGTCTCGGCGACGAGACGCGGCTCGTCGAGCGGAGCGGCGATGGCGGCGGCGCCTTGCGTCAAGCTTTTGTCCTTAGGACTTCTCGGGGGATCAAAACAAAAAAGAGCGGGTCCCCGGAGGGCCCCACTCTCAATGAGCGATCATCCGAGAATGACCGTTATGAGATGAAGTGCGCCTCTTATAGTCCCAATTTGCGCGTAAAGGCAAGAAAAACCGACCTAAACCAACCGTCGCCGGCGGCGCGGCAGATGAAGGCTCGCGGTAGAATGCTGATTCGCAACGCTGTTGGCGACGATTGCGTTCTCCGCTTTGACCTCGCGCGCGCAGGCCCCTAATTTCCGCGCCGGGTCTGGGCTTCCTTGGTTGCGGTCGACGGGCGACGCCGCCAAATCTCGCCGTCCTGGAGGCCTTTATCGAAACTTATTTCTTAACTGCACGGGCCGACGCTGCGGAATATCCATTTTT
The DNA here is from genome assembly GCA_964498975.1 of uncultured Methylocystis sp. GTDB lineage: Bacteria > Pseudomonadota > Alphaproteobacteria > Rhizobiales > Beijerinckiaceae > Methylocystis. Next base: position 9,958 of record CAZCJY010000080.1, on the reverse strand, counting down.
CATAGGCGCAAACGCGCCGGGCGCGGAGCGCTGATTTTGCATTCTTCCGGGATTTCAGACATCGGCGAGCTTTTGGAGATTGCGCGCGACGCCCGACGCGACAACGACTGTTTTTTCGCGCTATCGCAGGAGCCTTGGCTTCGATTCCCTTCCTTGAAAGCCTTTCGCCCAGGCGGATTTGTCGCGCTTCGCTACGCGGCAAGTCTTTATGACACGCCGGTTCGGCCCATTCTGCGCTTTTGGCTGGGGCGCGAGAGCTATCGCGAACATATTCTCGCGGCGCCTTGCGAAGGCGCGGGCGTCTGGCTTGGCCGCGTCCCCAAGGAGACGACCGACGTCTGGATCAGCCCGACCAACCGACCGGGCCCTTTTAGCTTTCACGTGCTCGAGGCGCGGCCGGCGACGCGCGAGCGAGCGCTGCGCCAAGCGGCCAATTCGCCGAAGCGCCTGTTCTTCGCCTTGTCGGCCAGCATGGTCGGGCTCGCCGATGAAGCGGAGCTGAACTGGCGCTGGGCGCTGGGCGGCGCGCCGATTTCAGCCTATCCGTCATGGCGCGCGGCGCGCCGGCGCGACATCGATCCCACATTCGACCGTCCGCGAAGCGATTGGCGGAGCGGCCCGAGAGTCGTCGCGATCATCGACGCGCGCGGCGCGTCCGAGCGCGATGTCGAAACGACGCGCCAAGCGATCGCCGCGCAAACCTATCCCCGTTGCGCATTCGTCATTAGGGGTTCGGCGGATGGCGGCGCGGCGGCGCCGTTGGACCAGAATGATCTCATTATTCTTCTCGAGGCGGGCGACCGGCTCCTACCCCACGCCTGCGGCTGCTTCGTGGAGCATTTCGCCCGCCATCCGAACCAGACCATCGCCTACGCCGATGAGACGCGCGGGGAAGGCGACGCGCTGCGTCCGCTCTACAAGCCGGGCTGGAGCGCCACTCTCCATCGCTTCAAGAATTACGTCGGCCGTGCGGCCTGTTTTCGCGCCACGCTGCTTGCCGCTCATCCCGACTGGGCGAGCGTCGCGGCCGATGAACTGATCGATCGGCTGCTGTCGGGCGCGAGAAACACGGAAGTCGGCGCGCTTCGACGACCGCTGGTCCATTTGGCGCGCGAAGGCGCGGCGCGGCGCACGTCGATCGACGCTGTATTCCGCGGCGACGCGCCGACGGTCACGATCGTCGTCCCGACGCGCGACCGTGTCGATTTGCTCGCCCCTTGTCTTGAAAGCCTATTGCGAGAAAGCCTCTATCCGCGTTTTGACGCGATCGTCGTTGACAATGACAGCGCCGATCCGCGCACGCATGCGTTGCTCGCCCGTCTGCAGGCGACGGATCCCCGGCTAACAGCGCTGCGTCATCCCGGCGCCTTCAATTTCTCGGCGCTGTGCAACGCCGGCGCGCGGGCGGCGCGCGGCGACTATCTTGTCTTTCTCAACAATGATACGCGCGTCGTGACGCCGGACTGGATCGAGAGGCTGCTCTTCTTCGCCACTGAGCCTGATATCGGCGCGGTTGGCTCGAAGCTACTCTACCCCGGAGGCGCAGTTCAGCATGTCGGCGTGTTGCTCGGCATGGGCGGGGTCGGCGGGCACTTCGGCGCCGGCTTGCATGAGAACGCGCCCGGCTGGCTCGAACGCAATCTCATGCCGCATGACGTGTCCGCCGTCACGGGCGCCTGCCTGATGATCGAGAGGCGGAAATTCGACGCCGTCGGCGGCTTCGACGACGTGGCGCTTCCCGTCGAACTGAACGACGTCGATCTGTGCCTGCGCCTCGCCGCGCGCGGCTGGCGCACCGTATGCAACACGCAAGTGACGCTCATTCATCATGAATCCGCGAGCCGCGGCGGCGGCGCCCTTCGTCTCCAGCGCGTCTATGAAAAGGAGCGGCGAGTCTTTTGCGAGCGTTGGCGCGCCGTCATCCGCGACGATCCTTATTTTCACCCCGGCCTTTCGCTCTACGCCTACGACGAAGCCTTGCCTTGAGCGAGCGAGTTGCGCCGTCGACGCCTCGCGCCTATTTTGGACCGCGAGCAAATCCTCGCCGCTCCAGCGATATAAACCAGCGACATGGCCGGCCGTTGCGCCGACCCGCATGGACGAGTGGACCCCGCGTCGCGCGCGATTGGCGCTTGGAACTAAAGTCAGCGACTTAAAGGCAGATGAGCACGCAGCAGGCGCCCAAATCGCCTAAATTGGCTGAAGTCCTCGCCGCTGCGCGCCAAACGGTCGCCGCGCGCCTTTCGCCGCCTAAGGCGGCGCCTAAACGCGGAATCGGTCTCGCGCCGTCCCCTCCCGGCGACAGCGCGGGCCGCTTGCCCGCAGTCATTCGAGAAAGCGTCGATGTCGTCGGAGAAAAGCTCGCGGCCCTCGGAGGGAGCGGCGGCTTGCTCGGACGCAGCTTTATCGTCGCGGTCGCTCTGCCGACCCTCCTGTTTTTGCTCTATGCTTTTTTCTGGCAGTCCGAACGCTATGTCGCCGAAACGCGCCTTACGGTCCGCGCGGCGCAGCAGGAAAAGAAACCCGTCACCGACGCCGCCTCGATGATCAACCGACTGACGAGCGGCGGCGCCAATAGCGCCTCGCAGGACGCCTTCATGGTTCTCAATTACGTAAAAAGCCGCGCCATCGTCGCCGATCTCGGCGGCCGCGCCTATATGGAGAAAAAATTCGCGCGGCCCGGGGTCGACTATTTCTCACGGCTCGCCAGGAACGTCAGTCTCGAAGACATGTGGAAATATTGGCTGAGCCATATTTCCGCCAGCGTCGATACGATCTCAGGAATATTGACGGTGCGCGCCGACGCCTTCCTGCCCAGGGACGCTCTTGATGTCGCCCGGGACGTCGTCCGGCTCAGCGAAGACCTCGTCAATAAGATCACCTTACGCAATCGCGGCGACGCGCTGAGCCGGGCGGAGCTTGAGGTCAATCTCGCGCGCCAGATGCTCGCCGACGCGCGCGAGAAAACGCTTCAATTCCGCAACCAAAACGTCCTGATCGATCCAGGCTCGCGCGCGACGAGCCTGGGAGAAGTGATCGGAAAGCTCACCTTGGAGCGAATCGACATCGTCAATGCGCTTTCAACTTTCTCGGAGTCGCTATCAAGCGACGCGCCGAGCCAGCGCCTGCAGCGCACGCGCCTCGCAGCCGTCGACCAGCAGCTCGCCGACCTTAGGAAGAAACTCACAAACGCTCAGGGCGGCGACGCCGTTTCAGCGCAGATCGCTTCCTATGAGCGCCTGAAGCTCGACGAGCAATTCGCCGAAAAGCTCTATTCGATCGCGCAAGCCTCCTATCACCGGGCGCGTCAGGAGCTCGAAAAGCAGCAACTCTATCTGGTCACCGTCGTCGCGCCGACATTGCCCGAATCAGCGACCTATCCCAAAGTCGCCGCCAATACGGCGCTGTTGTTTTGCGCGCTGCTCGTCGCGTGGGCGGTGGTCTCGCTGCTCGTCGCGAGCATCGACGATCATATCGTCTGAGTGTCGCGCGCCACCAAGTCCGCCTGATCGGAGAGCACGACGCCGATCGATTCCTCGGCGAAGGAATAGAGGGCGAGATCGTCCTCCAAGAGATCGGCGACAAGGCTGATGCGCGACAATCTGTCGGCGAGCGCGCTAACGGTAGGGTGGATGACCGGCTCGTAGTCGCCGGTCAGATCGTGACCGAGAAGCCCGGCAAGCAGCGCGCTGAAATCATGGAATCGGCTGCGCACGCCGACAAGATCCATCGAAGCGAGATTTTCCAGCGCCGCGGAGACATGGCGGCGCTCTGGCGTCTCGCCGGGGTTGCAGCCGAACATCCTGGTCATGGGGCTGACGAGCGCGTCACGTTCGGCGTCGGTCGCGAGGCGGAACTTCGCCAGCAAGCCTTTCGGGTCTTCGAGCGGCAGGTCGCGCACGAAATCGGTTAACGCCGTCAGGCCCGTGAAAAGTCGGGGCAGCATATGCGAGGCGTCGGACCTCTGGATAAGATTAAGGAGGATGAGGCGCTGCGCCAATTCTTCAAAAGGATCGCCGAGCAGCGCCGCCGTCGTGAACCCGGCATTGGCGAGGAAATGCGAATAGCGCGGGAAGCTGGAGCGGCCCGACATGAAGATCGACTTGTTGAAACTATTGTTGATGAGAACCAGCATCGTTTCGAACGGATAGCGTTCGGTCGATGGATAGGTGAGCGTGAAGAGGCTTTTAGCGCGGCCCGCCAATTTTTCGATCGGGCGGATCGAACTGTCGAAGAAAAACAGCTTGCGCTCAATATGCCGCCCCTGTTGGAAGCGGCGGTAGATGAGGACGCCGCTGTCGGCCTCGAGCAATTCGACGTCTTGGATTCCACTAAGCCCGGCGATCACGCTGTCGTCGACCACAAAGCCGACGAGGCCCGTGCTGTGCATGCCGAGATCGCGCACGTCGGGGCGCTCGATCGTCGCGGAAATTTCAATGTCTTCCTCGCCTGGCCTGCGGACCAGGATTTTCGGAATGGCGGAGGGATTGTCCGGCGCGAGCCAGCCGCGAATGGCGGCCCCATCGTCGGCGTCGATGTTGAAAAACACTCGCCCTCGTCCTATGCGCGATCCGCGCCGCCAATCCGGCGTCTTGGCGCGATCGCTTCGCCGGTCATTTTGCCATGTGATCGCGCACGAGGAAAGCGATCGCGACAAGCGCCAGCCAGCCGATCATGGCCGGCGCGACGATGATCGCCCATTCGAGCCAGCGGCGCGGATAGATCGATTTTTCGGCGAGCGTCGGACGCAGGAAGGAAACGAGATAGGCGCGCTGGGTTTCAAGATCGACGCGCGCGTTTTCGAAGGTCGCCGCCGCGAGCGCATATCTCTGCCGCGCCAGATCAAGCTCGATCTGATGCGTCGATAGCACGCCGGCGCGTTGCGCGAGAGAGCCGCCGGCCCTATCGCCGCCGCCCGCGATCTGCGTCGAATATTCCTCGATCTGGTTCTTGAGGCTTTGCACACGGGCGCTGAGCAAGCGCGCCTGCGGCGAGTCGAGCGCGGCGGCGTCGCCTTGCAGCACAAGGTCCTCCTCCGTCCTGGCGAGCTCCAGGCGCAGCGAGGTGATGATCTTGTTGATCGCCTCCGCGGCGGCGGGCGCGTCGAGGACGCCTTCGGCGTTGCGCGCGTCGCGCATCGCCGCCGTGGTCGTCTTCAACTGATTCTCGGCGCGGGTCAGTTCAGCGCGCGCCTGAGCCAGCGCGTCGCGCCGCGAACGCGTCGACATTTCGTTGACGAGCCTTTCCGCGAGTTCGACCAGGTTTCGCGTAATGACGAGCGAATCTTCGGGCGTGAAGGCGCGCACATGCACGGAAATGATGCCCGACATGAGATCGATGCCCGCGTCGACTCGGCGCTTCCAATATTTTTCGAGTTCTTCGACCGGATCTTCGGCGTCGAAGCTCGAAAAGTAATCGACCCCGGGCCGTGAGAAGATGGCGCGCAGCCCGATATTCTTGTCGAGCGCCTCGACCATCGAGCGGCTGCGGATGAAATTGACCAGAACCTGTCCGTCCTGCATTTGCTG
>CAZCJY010000080.1:0-4420 GCA_964498975.1 uncultured Methylocystis sp. | reverse complement strand
CCTGCGACCCGACGCCGCCGCCGCTCAGCAAATCGAGCGTCGAGGCTTCGCCGGCGCGCAGCGCGAATTTCGTTTCCGTCACATATTGCTTGCTGGCGATCAAACCCCAATAGATCGAGGCGACGAGGAAGGGCGCGACCACAACGGCGAGGAAGCTCGCCACAACGCCGAGACGGAAAGCCCGGTCGCCACGGCGCGCCTGAAAACCGCCGCCGCCGGCGATCACGCTTGTCGGGGCGCGCGATTTATTGGCGGCGCGGCGCAGCGCGCGGGAAATCGATTTCGCCTTAAGGCTCGCCTCCTCGGCGCTGACGGGCCGGGGGCGCGGCTCGGCGAGCGCGATCGACGCCTGCGGCTGCTGCGATCGGACGGGTTCAGGCATTGAGCTTCTTATAGAGTTCGATGGCGTCGTCGACATTGCTGAAAATATGCATCTGGCCTCCAGCCAGCACGATGCCGCGATCGCAATATTCCTGAATGGTCGTCATGGCGTGCGACACCATGATCACGTCGGACTTTTGCCTGCGCTTGGCAAACTCGTCCTTGCAGCGGGCCGCGAATCGAGCATCGCCGACGGCCGTCACCTCGTCAATGAGATAGCAGTCGAATTCGATCGCGATCGACAGGCCAAAAGCGAGGCGCGCCATCATGCCGGAGGAATAGGTGCGGATCGGCGCGTCGATATAGGCGCCGATCTCGGCGAAATCCTCGACGAAGTCGACCACCCGGCGCGGGTCTTGCCCGTAGACGCGCGCCACGAACTTCACATTCTCGCGCCCGCTGAGCATCGGATGCAGCCCGCCGGAGAAGCCGAGCGGCCAGGAGACGCGCGCCGACCGCACCACGCGCCCGCCATTGGGAAGCTCCGTGCCCGCGAGAAGCCGCATCAGCGTCGATTTCCCCGCGCCGTTGACGCCGAGAACGCCATAGCTGCGCCCCGCCGCGAAATCGAGGCTGACATGGTCCAGCACGACCTTTCGATGGCCGTTAGAGCGGTAATACTTAAAAACATTGTCTAGCTTGATCATGACCGGTCGCGCGGAGGGGTTTGTCAACAGGGCTCGCACGCCCTCCGCAAAGCCTCCGTTACGGCAAATTTCGGGCTAAGTGATGACAGGCGCGTAAGGCGTAACCGCATGCAAGCTCATTTTCGTCCTATGCCCATTGCTAGAGCTCAAGTAGAAATCGCGCATGACGGATAAGAAATCCGAAACGACGCCGCAATGGGCCCGCCGCCATCTGCGCAACGGCTATGTCATTTTGACGACGCGCGGCGTCGTGGCGCTCTATGGCGCGGCGATGCGGGAGCTGGCGAAGCTGATCGATTCGCCCGTCGGCGTCTTTCTAGCCCCGCGCGACCTTTTCCGCGACGGTCCGCGCTTCCTGCGCGAACAGGGCCTGCGCGCCACAAGCGGCGCGCTGCTCCGCCAGATCGCCGCGCAATATGACCCGCCGCTGGGACGGCGCCGCAATCCGATCAACGATCCGCTGCGCAAGGCGGCGATCAGCTACTACTACACTTATGAATTAACCAAGCCGGACGGCGTCGTTCCATCGCGCCGGCCGGTTAATGAAATGGATTTCGCACTCGAAATTCCCTTCGCTTATGACGCGGCCCCGGCGTGCGAGCGGCCGATCGCTGCGGTCGTTCACGCCTTTTATCCGGAAGTGATGCCGCTCCTTCTTAAAAAGCTCCAGAACATTCCTGGCGCCGTCGATCTTTTTGTGTCGACGGACACGCAGGTAAAAAAAGAGGCGGTCGAGACGATCTGCGCCGATTGGCGCAAAGGGCGCGTCGAGCTGCGCATTTGTCCAAACCGCGGGCGCGACATCGCCGCAAAATTTTTCGGTTTCCGCGACATCTACGCCAACTACGAGCTGTTCATTCATCTCCACACCAAGCGTTCGCCGCATGGCGGCGAGACGCTGGCGCGCTGGCGCGACTATCTGCTCGACAATCTACTGGGCTCCGAGCGCATCGTCCGTTCGATCCTGTCGCTCTTTGACGATCCAAAGATCGGCGTCGTTTTCCCGCAGCATCTGTTCGAATTGCGCGGCATTCTGAACTGGGGCTACGACTATGATCTCGCGCGCGCGCTATTGAAGCGCATGAATATTGAGATCGATAAGAACCTCACGCTCGAATTTCCCTCGGGTTCGATGTTTTGGGGGCGATGCGCGGCGATCAGGCCGCTGCTCGACCTCGACGTCGATTTCTCCGATTTTCCTGAAGAAAGCGGGCAGGTCGACGGCACGCTGGCGCACGCCATCGAACGCTCGCTGTTGATGATCGCCGAATCGCGCGGCTTCGAATGGCTCAAAGTCGCGCAGCGCGATCTCTATCCGATGGCGCCTACGCTGTTGCCGGTGCGCAGGGCCGAAGACATCGCCCTGCACCGGCTGAAAGTCTTTCAACCCGCTCTCGCGCGTGTCGACGCGACGTTCCACCCTTACGAAGCATCGATCGCCGAGACGCGGCCGCTTCTCTCCTATCCCTCGCGCAACCCTCGACCGCGCCTGACGCTGCTGACGCCGACTGTCAATCCGCGGCAAACCTTTGGCGGCGTCGCCACGGCGATGAAGCTCTTCGCCGCGCTTCTCGACGAACTCGGCGACGACTTCGACAGGCGCATCGTCGCGACCGACGCTGACATCGAAGCCGAAGCCTATGCGGCGCTGCCCGGCTACCAGCCTGTCCCCTACGCCGCAAGCGAGGACGCGGAAAAGGCCGTCATCGTCGACGCCAATGAACGCGAGGGCGGCCGGCTCGATCTGCGCGCCAATGACATATTTTTCGCCACCGCGTGGTGGACGGCCGAATTCGCGCTTGCCATGGGGCGTAACCGCGCGCGCCATTTCGGCGGCGAGCGCCCGTTCATCTATCTTATTCAGGACGACGAGCCGAACTTCTATGGGCGCGGGGCGAAATCCAGTCTTGCTGAAGCGACCTATCTTCGCGGCGGTCAGACGATCGCCATAATCAATTCCGAAGAGCTCTTCTTCGTAATGACGGCCAAGTATTCCTTTCGCGAAGCCTATTACATTCCTTACGCCGTTAATGAACGCATCTCCGCGCGCTTGGCGCGTGTTCCGCGTAAGCCCTTGATGCTCATTTACGGCCGACACACCGTCGCTCGCAATGCTTTCGAGCTGATTTGCACGGCGCTCTTTTTCTGGCAGCAGCGCGACCCGATTCGCGCCAGCCGCTGGCGCTTCGTTTTTCTCGGCGAAGATTTTCCCGAGACATTGCTCTATCCGGTGCAGAACGCCACGGTCGGCGGCAAGGCGAGTCTTGAGGACTACGCCGATTATCTCAATCAGGCGCTCGTCGGCGTGTCGCTCATGATTTCGCCCCATCCAAGCTATCCGCCGCTCGAAATGGCGGAAGCGGGACTGGCGACGATCACCAACGCTTATGCCGGCAAGGATTTGCGTCGGCGTTTCGAGAATATTGTGTCGCTCACGCATCTCGATCCACACTCGCTCGCGGACGCGATCGAAGAAGCCGTTACGCGCATGGAGCCTTATGTCGGCGCGTTCATCCCGCGCCGAAGCGCGTCAGCGCCGCCACAGGATGCGGCGCATCTCTTCGACTTGAAAAACTTTGCGAGAAAGCTGCGCGCGGCGCCGCGTCTTTAAGCGGTTCGATCCGCCTCGGCGAGGATTTGCGAGATATATTGGCCATAGCCGCTCTTTTCGAGCTTCGATAAAGCCTGTCGCGCCTGCGCCGCGTCGATCCATCCGGCGCGAAAGGCGATCTCCTCGAGACAGGCGACGCGCTGACCCTGCCGCTGCTCGATGGCGCGCACATATTCGCTCGCCTCGATCAGCGATTCGGGCGTGCCGGTGTCGAGCCAGGCAAAGCCGCGCCCGAGCCGCGCGACCTGGAGTTCTCCGATCTCCATATAGATTCGGTTGAGATCGGTGATCTCCAATTCGCCGCGCGCCGAAGGCTTCAATTGCGCCGCGAACTGCGGCGCCCGCTGGTCGTAAAAGTAGAGGCCGGTCACCGCCCAGTTCGAGCGCGGCCGCGCGGGCTTCTCTTCGATCGAGATGACGCGTCCGGCCGCGTCGAACTCGACGACGCCGTAACGCTCTGGATCGCGCACATGATAGGCGAAAATCGTCGCGGCGCTTTGCGTCGACTGCCGCAACGCTTCGGGCAGACCGTGGCCATAGAAGATATTGTCGCCCAGAATGAGCACAGACGGACGCCTGTCGACGAATTCGGCGCCGATGAGATAGGCCTGCGCCAGGCCTTCCGGCTTTGGCTGCACGGCGTAGGAGAGCGACAGGCCCCATTGTTCACCGCCGCCGAGCAGGCGCTTGAAAGAGAGCATATCCTCCGGCGTCGTGATGATGAGAATCTCGCGCACGCCGGCGAGCATCAGCGTGCTCAGCGGGTAATAGATCATCGGCT
>CAZCJY010000079.1:2656-10900 GCA_964498975.1 uncultured Methylocystis sp. | reverse complement strand
ATTACTTACAAAACGCCGTATTGGATAAAGCATCGCTTAGACCACTGAGCGCTAGTTGAATTTGATGGGCGGGCGATTTTAAAGCCCGCTTCGTCCGCTGGCGGGCGCGCAGCGTTGGCCGCTTCCTCGAAACGTTTCTTACCGCTTAGCGGCGAAAGTGATTTTGGAGTTCGCGTATGGCTGACGACGATAAGAAAGGCTCGCCAGGAATTGGAGCCAACAGCGCGATCATCGTCGCCCTCGTCGCGACAGGGGCCTATTTTTACGCGCAACAGGCCCCGCTCACAGTGTCGCGTCCGCCGCCGATGGAAACGCGCATTCAGGAGAAGTTCCAGGCGCAGGACGTCGAGTCGCGCCTGTGGCAGGACCCGTTCGATACGGTCGCGCGAGAAATCAAGAAAGCGGATTCTGGAGATAAGAAGGAGTGCGACGGCGCTTGGGCGGCGAGGAAAAAGCCGTTGGCGCTTCCGCTCCATTGCCGTTCGCCGCTTGTCTATGAAAGCGGGAAACTCCGACCGAAGCCTCAGGAGGCGCGCCTTATCGGCGTCACGGCGCCCGGCGCGCCCTATTTCGAGGATTCCGAAGCGCGCCGACGGCTGCGATACGCGATATTGAGCGGGCTGCAGCTTGAGGGCTATGAACCTCAGGACGCGCTGCATATCGGTTATTTTCGCCCTGCGGATCATCAAAAGAAAGGATTGCCGGTCGCCATTCCCTATGAGTGGCTCGAACGCCCGACGTCACAACCGATCCTGCTGTTGTGGATCGACGAGGACGTGCTGGGCGACACGCGCAAGCCGCTCGAAAGAGTGGCGCGGCTGCAAGGGGAATTGTGCGAGCCGGGAAATGTAAGCCCCTGTCCATCCATGCAGATATTGGGGCCCTATTCATCCGGCGTACTTCGCGACCTCGCGACGGAAATGAACAGTCGGGAGGATGCGGACAGGCAATCAGCGTCGGTCCCTGACGGCCGCCAAAAAAAGAACGGGAATCAAAAAGGGCGCAGGCCGAAGGACGAGGCGAAGCCCGACGACATCCGGTTCTACTCTTTTAGCGCCACGATCAGCGACGCGGACTTGAAAGCGCGACCGCGTCCCGACCGAATATTCCGCACGAGCGCGCAAGACGATGTCCTTGCGCGCGCGATCGGGGCGGAATTGCGCCGAAGAGGAATATATCCAGGCGCTATCCCGCCTCCCGATGGCGGTGACAAAGATTGCGGGAATTGCCGCTACGACCACCACGTCGCCCTGATTTCCGATCGAGATACGCTTTACGGGCGTACGATCGTAGACGCGTTCACACGCGAATTGCGCTGCCTCGACGACGAGGCCTACGACAAATACAAAAGCTGCCTGTCGACGTTGGCCGTCGGGGGTTCTCACCCCCCATGGATTCACAGGCGCGCCTATCTGCGCGGCTTGGATGGAATGCTGCCCGCGACAAGCCCGAGCGGCGACAAATCTTCCAAGAAGGACAATGGCGACAAGGACCAGGGAGAGGCGTCGAAGGCCCGGCAAAGTACGAAAACGCTGGAGCGCGCCTTCGGTCAGGACCAGTTCGATTATTTACGCAGGCTCGCGGCGAGTCTGAAGGATGAGGACGACGAACTCAAACGCGACGGCGAGGGCGGAATAAAGGCGATCGGCGTCCTGGGCAATGACGTTTTCGATAAGTTGCTCGTGCTGCGCGCTCTAAAGCCATTGTTTCCCGAGGCTGTGTTTTTCACCACCGACTATGACGCCGCTCTCGCCGGGCAGGACGAGCTCGAATGGAGCCGCAATCTCATCATCGCTTCGAGCTACGGCCCGACGGCGCACAAAAACTATCAAAAGGACATTCCGCCGTTCCGCTCGACATATCAAACCGCCGCCTTTTTGGCCGCGCGCATGGCGGCGCAAAAGAATACGAGCGACGCGATCAAACTGCGAGGCGTGATTGAAAAAGGTCTCGCGTCCGCGCGGCTGTTTGAGATCGACCGACGCGGCGGGTTTCTCCCTCTGCCGACGGAGAGGATTTCAGCGGGTGACGAAAAAAAGGTGAATACTGACGAAATCCATCCGAAAATTCGAAGCCTATATCCCGCGCTCTCGACGCGGAGCGCGGTTAGCTTTGCTGTCGTCTTGTTGATTGCAGGGATCATTCTCCTTTCCTTTTTTCGGAATGGATTGCTGTCCCCGTTTCTGAAGTCGACATGGTTGGGGCTGGCGTCAATCATGTTGTTCTCCGCGGCGATAGTGGCCGGATGGAGCTTTTTTGCGGATCTGGCCACGGGATATGGACTGGGCGAACCGATAGCCTGGACGGAGGGCGTCAGTATGTGGCCGTCAATCGCCTTGCGCGTAATCGCCGGCGTGATGGCGGTATATTTGATCAGGGACGCATGGAAAGAACTGGGCCAAAATTTGGAGGACATAGGGAAAAAGCAGCTTAAAATCCCTGACGACGATGGGACTTGCAAAATGTCCGCGCCCAGCGAGGAAGAAGGGCGAGGAGCGCGTCGTTCATTCAGGCTTTTCCGGGAGGCGTTTTCCTATCGATTGGTTGAGGAGGAGGTAGAAAGGGACAAGGAGAGGGAAGTATGTGTTAGGTCCGTGTGGAAAGAGTATAAAGCCAAAGAACAGCTGCGCCCTGTTGCGGTTCGCATATCTTTCTACGTATCCCTGATGACGATGCTGTATATTTCTCTCGTATTGGCGTACGGATGGCCAAATATACCATGGCGAGGAGACTATGGCGCCGTCATTTACTATGGCGTTACCATTCCTACGGTTTTAGCATTGTTTATACTGGTTTTCCTTGTGTTTGACTCCACGCTGCTATGCTTGCGTTTTGTCGAGGTGTTGCGAAGGCACAAGACCCATTGGCCTAACGACACGCGTGGGAAATTCGCCGGAAAACTAAAAATTGACGATCCTCTGCTCGACGATTGGATTGATCTTTGCTTTTTGGCCCGCCGAACGCGCTGTATCAGCAAATTGATCTATTATCCCTTCGCGATATTCGCCCTCATGATCGTCTCGCGCAGCACGACCTTCGCCGAGTTTGCGGTCAGCCCGCCGATCGTCGTCATACAAATTGTCGGCTTCATCGCGCTTTTTGGCTGCGCGATGGCGCTTTGCTTTAGCGCGGAGAAGGCGCGCAATACGACAAAAAGGAGATTGATGGAGGGGATTGTGGCCGCCAAGGCGAACGCCGGCGACGGTGAGGCGAAAGGCGGCGAAAAGGGCGAGAGCAAGGCCGCGGAAGTTTCGACCAGCGCTACCGCGGCGACCGGCGCAGCCGTAGCGCCAACTCGCGCTACAGCCGAACAACTCGAGAATTTGCTGAAACTCGTCAGCGACCTCCACGAAGGCTCCTTCGTGCCGCTCTCCCAGCAGCCGCCGATCCGGGCGCTGCTGCTGCCGCTCGGCGGTCTCGGCTGGGCCGCGCTTCTCGACTACCGGCTTCTTCCCGGAATGTAAGCAGTGCGAGCGCGGGAAGGCGAGGCTTGGGGCTGGCGCGCGCCGCGAAAGGATTGCCGCGCGGGGGCAGGGAGGCTAGACAGTCGGCAGCCTCACCCGCTGGAACCCCGTCATGTCCTACGCAGTGGTTAAACTTCTTCTAACGATCATCGACATTTACTGGTGGATTTTGCTCGCCACCGTGGTCATGTCCTGGCTTATCGCCTTCGACGTGGTCAATATGCGTTCGTCGGCCGCCTATTCGATCTGGAAATGGCTCAACGCCATCACCGAGCCGGTGCTTGGCCCGATCCGCGCGGTCCTGCCGAGCGTCGGGGGCCTCGACATCTCGCCGCTCATTCTGCTGCTTGTCATGCAATTCCTGCGCGATCTCATCGCCAGCAGCGCCGGCGCTCTTGCATTCGGCTAGCGGGCGGGACGCCTGGGCGGCCGAGTCCGGCGGCGTGTCGCTCCATGTGCGGCTGACGCCGAAGGGCGGCCGCGACGCGCTGGAGGGCGTCGAGGCGCTGGCCGACGGCCGTAACGTCTTGAAAGCGCGCGTTCGCGTCGCGCCGGAGAACGGCCGCGCCAATGAGGCGCTCATTGCGCTGATCGCCTCGGCGCTGCGCGCGCCCAAAAGCGCGATTTCGATCCGCGCCGGCGAAACGAGCCGCGTGAAGACAATTTTCGTTGCGGGCGATCCCGCGATTTACCTCGATGCGCTGGCGAAGCTGGCGCCAACAAACGGTTAGGACATGAGCAAATCGAAGATCAATGTCGGCAATTTCTTCGAGGATTTCAAAATCGGCCAGGTGATCCGCCACGCCGCGCCGCGCACGGTGACGGTGGGAGAGGTCGCCCTTTACACCGCGCTGTATCTGCCGCGTTTCGCCGTGCAGTCGTCCAAGGCCTTCGCCCAGGCGATCGGCTATAGCGACGCGCCGATCGACGACATGCTGGTGTTCCATCTCGTGCTCGGCAAGACCGTGCCGGACGTGTCGCTCAACGCCATCGCCAATCTCGGCTACGCCGACTTCAAGTTTCTTATCCCCGTCTATCCGGGCGACACGCTCTCCGCAACCTCGGAGGTCATCGGCCTTAAGGAAAACTCCAATAAGGAGACCGGGGTCGTCTATGTGCGCACGACGGGCGCCAATCAGCGCGGCGAGACGGTGCTGACCTACGCCCGCTGGGTGATGGTGAAGAAGCGCGACAAGGATGCGCCCGTCGGGCCCGCCGTCACGCCGGAACTTCCGAAATTCGTCCCACCGTCGGAACTCGGCCAAGCCGTTCCGCCGATCAACGTCGCCGCCTACGATAAGGCGCTCGCCGGTTCGCCCTATTTCTGGGACGACTATGAGAAGGGCGAGAAGATCGACCATATCGACGGGATGACAGTCGAGGAGGCCGAACATCAGCTCGCGACGCGCCTTTACCAGAATAATTCAAAAGTGCACTTCAATCAGTATTATGAGGCGCAGGGCCGCTTCGGCAAACGCATCATCTACGGCGGACATGTCATATCGCTCGCCCGCGCGCTCTCCTTCAACGGGCTGGAGAATGTCTTCCACGTCTCGGCCGTCAACGGCGGGCGCCATGTCAATCCGCTCTTCGCCGGGGGGACGGTCTTCGCCTGGTCCGAGGTGCTGGACAAGGCGGAAATTCCCGGCCGCAGCGACATAGGCGCGCTGCGCCTGCGGCTCGTGGCGACGAAAGACAAGCCCTGCGCCGAATTTCCACTCAATGGCCCGGAGGGCAAGCCCGACCCCGCCGTGCTGCTGGATCTTGATTATTGGGGCGTGCTGCCGCGATAAATTCAGCTAATATATGGGGCCAATTTGCACATCTTGGGGGGAGAGTCGAATGAACAGAACTTTGCTGGTTGCACTGTCTCTTTGCATGGCCGTCACGATCTCGCAGCCATTATGCGCGCAAACCGCGCCGGCGCCAGAGAGCAAGATCGTCGTGCCGATGGAGACCTTGCCGCGCTACGGCTCGCTCGTTTCGGCCTGGTACAAGAAGCCCGTCTACGACACGAATGAGAAAAAGGTCGGCGTCATCACCGACATCATGTTTTCCGGCGGCGAGATTGACGCAGTGATGCTTGATGTAGGCGGCTTCCTTGGCATTGGCGCGAAACATGTGGCCGTTCCGGCCGACGCCATCACCGTCACCGAGAAGAACAACAAATCATGGCTGACGATCAACACGACCAAGGACGTCGTGAAGAAAGCCACGGGCTACAAATACAACGCCAAGGAACACGCCTGGAAGGCGATGTAAGAGCCAATTTGGCGCGCGCCGCGAGACTGTCGCGGCGGTCGCTGAAGGTTTCCTTGTTTTGCGGCATTGGATTTTGGCGGAGGTTCTCATGTTGAAAGCTGTTCTTCTTGCGGCGTTGACCGCTTTCGTCGCGCTTGCCGCGCAGCCGCTGCGCGCTCAATCCGTTCAAAGCGAAACCGTTCTCATCGTCCCGCTCGAGAAACTGCCGATCTACGGGTCGGTCGTGTCGGCCTGGTACAAGCAGAACGTCTACGATCCGAACGAAAAGAAGCTCGGCGCCATCGCCGACATGTTGTTTTCCGCCGACGGCTCTATCAACGCCGTGATGCTGAATGTCGGCGGGTTTCTGGGCATCGGCGTGAAACATGTGGCGGTGCCGGTCTCCGCAATCACCATCACGCAGAAGAACAACAAATCGTGGCTTACGATGAACACCACGAAGGATATTTTGCAGAAAGCCGTAGGCTATAAGTTCGACAAGCCGACGGGCCTGTGGAATCCGATTTAAGCGCGCGTTCGAATTATACCGTATTCGGTTGAGCGGTTTCTTGGCGCGTCATTCCCGGCTGGCCGAAGGCCTGACCGGGAATCCAGAGCAACATCCATGATGTTTGTTATGACTCTGGATTCCCGATCGCTTCGCTGACGCGAAGCGTCGGGAATGACAGCCAAGCAGTTCAGCCGAATTCCATATTACATCCGCGCCGGCAGCTTCTCTTCATCCGCCAAATTCGAGAACCGCGTCACTTCCGCCTCGAAGGCGAGTTGCACCGTGCCGGTGGGACCGTGGCGCTGCTTGCCGATGATCGCTTCGGCGCGGCCATGAGCGTTCTCCATGTCGCTCATCCATTTGATGTGTTCTTCTGTTCCTTCGCGCGGCTCGCGGTTGCGCAGATAATATTCCTCCCGATAGACAAAGATCACCACGTCGGCATCCTGCTCGATCGAGCCCGATTCGCGCAGGTCGGAGAGCTGCGGGCGCTTGTCGTCACGGCTTTCGACTTGGCGGGAGAGCTGCGACAGCGCGATGATCGGCACATTCAGTTCTTTCGCGAGCGCCTTCAGACCAGTCGTGATTTCGGTGAGCTCCTGGACGCGATTGTCGTTGCGCGACCGAGAGCCTGCGAGCAATTGCAGATAGTCGACAACGAGCAGATCCAAGCCCTTCTGGCGTTTCAGGCGCCTTGCGCGCGCCGTGAGTTGCGCGATCGAAATGCCGCCGCTCTGGTCAATGAAGAAGGGGATGCTTTGCATCTCGCGCGCGGCGTCGGCGATGCGGCGGAAATCGTCCTCATTGATGTCGCCGCGACGGATTTTGTAGCTCGGCACGCCGGATTGCTCGGCGATGACGCGGGTCGCTAATTGTTCGGCCGACATTTCGAGCGAGAAGAAGCCGACGATGCCGCCATTGAGCGTTTTATGCGCGCCGTCCGGCTCCGTCTCGAACTGATAGGCCCTGGCGACATTGAAGGCGATGTTGGTCGCAAGCGCCGTTTTGCCCATGCCGGGGCGTCCCGCGACAATGATGAGATCGGACTTCTGCAGGCCGCCCATTTTGTCGTCGAGATCGACGAGGCCCGTGGCGATGCCGGAGAGATGGCCGTCGCGCATATAGGCGCTGCTGGCCATGTCGAGCGCCGTGGTGAGCGCTTCGGCGAATCGCTGGAAACCGCCGTCGTAACGGCCGGTTTCGGCGATCGAATAAAGTTGGCGCTCGGCTTCTTCGATTTGCGCGCGCGGCGGCGCGTCGATCGGCGAATCATAGGCCGTATTGACGATGTCCTGACCGATGGTGATGAGCTCGCGGCGCACCGAGAGATCATGCACCGTGCGGCCGTAGTCTTCAGCGTTGATGATCGTCGTCGCCTCGGCGGCGAGGCGCGCGAGATAGGCCTGGATCGTCACGCCGACCGGGAGCTCAATCTCGGAGAGGAAAGTCTTGAGAGTGACGACGGTCGCAAGCTTGCCGGCGCGGATGAGCTGACCCGCGACCTCATAGATCCGTCGATGCAGATCTTCGCTGAAATGCTCCGGCTTGAGAAAGTCCGAGACCCGGTCGAAAGCGTCATTGTTGACGAGAATGGCGCCGAGCAGCGCCTGTTCGGCTTCGATATTATGCGGCGGCGCGCGATAGGCGGGCGCATCAGGCTGCGCAACCTGAAGCGAACGCCGGCCCGCCAATTGTTCAATTGGTGGCATCGATTCTCGGACTTTTCGAGTGACTGTCCCCAGGCCGCGAACGCGACGCGCGCGCCGTGAGGGAGATTAACAATACATTAACGCGCGCGCGCCGCCACATCCATTTGCGTGCGCCGCGACGAAGCGCGGCTTTGCGAGTCTTTTCCACATGACAAAAAGAATTCTTCGATCGTGCGAAGCATGACGCTTGCGCCGACGCGAGAATCAGTAATGCGAAACGGACAAAAGAAAACCGGCGGCCGTGGGACCGCCGGTCGAAATTCGTATTGGCTCCAGGCCTTTTTACATTTCGACGTCGCCGGCTTCCGCAAGCGCCGCG
>CAZCJY010000079.1:0-2646 GCA_964498975.1 uncultured Methylocystis sp. | reverse complement strand
ATGGACGATCTCGGCCTCGAGGTCGTCCATCGACGTCTCTTCCCTGAGCGTGACGCTCTCGCCGCGCGCCTGGCGTTCGGCTTCTTCGTCCGAACGGGCGACATTGATCGTGATCTTCACGTCGACTTCCGGATGCAGATGCACGGGCGTCGTATGCAGCCCCAGCGCCTTGATCGGGTGAATCAGAACAATCTGGTTGCGATTGAGCGAAAAGCCCCCGGCGGTCGCCGCCTCGGCGATGTCGCGCGCGGAGACCGACCCATAGAGCTGGCCGCTTTCGCCCGCCTGGCGAATGATGGTGAAGCTCTGGCCGTTGAGCTTATCGGCGACGGCCTCGGCCTCTTGTTTCGCTTCGAGATTGCGGGCCTCGATCTGCGCCCGCTGCGTCTCGAAATGCTTCTTGTTGTTTTCCGTGGCGCGCAGGGCCTTGCCCCGCGCCAGCAGGAAATTGCGGGCGTAACCGTCGCGCACGCGCACCGTGTCGCCCATCTGGCCGAGCTTGGCCACGCGTTCGAGCAGAATGACTTCCATTTTCCTATTTCTCCGAGGATTGCGGGCTATGTCGATAAAAACCGGGTGAAAGTCAATCCGGTTCTTGCGTCGCCGTCGGCCCGGCGGCCGCCTTGCGGTCGCGGTAGTTGAAGATGAGATCGGCGAGGCCCAGCGCCGAAAAGAACACGATCGGCCAGCCGAGAAGGCCGAGCATGAAGTAGATGATCGAGAGCACGAGCGCGCTCGATTTCGATCCGCGCATAAAAACATGCGTGACCGCCAGTCCCTGGAAGGCCAGCAGCAGTCCCAGGGTCAACGCCAGCACGAGGCCGACGGCGCCCGAGGGGCCGTTGAAAAAGGTGAGCGCGACACCGCTCAGGAACAGTCCGCCGACTGCTTTCGGCAGCCGGAATTCTCTGGCGATGTCCGGCCAGGGGCGCTTGAGCAGTTGCGACGCCTGCGCGATTCTTCCCCCAAGCCACAGATTGGCGACATGGATCAACAGCCCATAGGCCGCGAGAAAGGCCGGAACGGCGCGCGCCACGGAGCCGGACAGCGTGGTCGCGTCGATCTTGTCGCCAAGCTCACGCTCCTTGACCATATTGTCCAGCAGGATGTAGGCGCGGGCGCGGATCGGGTTCAGCGCTTCATCAAGCGAGCCGAAACTGATGGTGGCGACGACGAGCCAGAGAATGATGGCCATCGCCAGAAACGCCGCCGGCGCCAGCGCGCTCCAGGCCGGCAGATTGCGGGTCAGCAGATCGCGGCCGCCGCGTGGCGCGCCCGAGGCGGCGTAAACGGCCATCCAGGCGGGCGCCGCCACCAGCAGCGCGTAGCCCATGCCGACGACGGGATGCGGCCAGATCGACAGGATCACCGTCGCCAGGAGCGCGGCGGTCGCGCCATGAACGAGACCGAAGCCGAAAGCGACGATCATCAGGGGCAGTGGCGCGACATGTGCGAACAGCAGCCCGCCCAGGCCGCCCCGCGCCACGACGGCGAATATCGTCGCGGCGGCGAGGCCGCCGAGAATCGACACGCCGAAATGCGGCCATGAGAAGACGCTTTTGTCGGGCACGGGCGATCGGGCTTTCGGGTTTCCATGGCGGCGCGCGCGGAAAGGCGCGCGGCAAGCCAGAAGCGCCGGAAAGGCGGAGCCGTCGGCGCGCGCTTGCTTTTAGGCCGGAAGGGCCTGGAGGGCAAGCCTTACGGCCTTTTCCACCGGCTGCGCCTCTCACAGCTCTCGCAGCTCAGGCCCCGGCCGGCGCGACAGCACGCGCCAAGTCCCGGCGAGGCCGAGGCCGATCGTGACGGCGAGCGTCGCCAGCGTCGTCGCCGCCACGGTTCCGGGCAGGAAGGCGAAGTCGACCTTCATCAAAATCGTCGTCATGGCGTAGGCGGCTCCCGCCCCGGCCGCGAGCGCGATCAGCGAGGCCACGAGCCCGACGATGATGAACTCCATCACATAGGCCGCGGCCAACCAGCCGCGCGTCGCGCCGAGCGTCTTCAGCACCACGGCGTCGTGCAGCCGCGCGCGCTGGCCGCTCGCCAGCGCGCTCGCGAGTGCCAAAATCGCCGTAACGATGGCGAGGCCCGCCGCCGCCCGCGCCGCGAGCGCCAATTGTCCCGCGATCTTGTCGATCGCCGCGAGCGCCTCTTTCACGCGCACGGAAACGATTGTCGGGAAGCGCTTCGCCGCCTCGCGCGCAAGCTTCGCATCCATCGCGTCGCGCGCGGCGAGAGAAGGCGCGCCGTAGGCGACGGTGAAGAGTTCCGTGTAAGGCGCGCCCGCGAAGACATTCGGCGAAAACACCATCACGAAATTTATGGCGTAGCTGCGCCAGTCGACCTTGCGCAGATTAGCGACTTTCGCAACGACGTCGCGGCCGAGCACATTGACCTTAATGGCGTCGCCGATCGCGAGGCCCAGTCCTTCCGCGATCTTCTGCTCCAGCGAGACGAGCGGCGGCCCGCCATAGTCCGCCGGCCACCATGCGCCTTCCGCGAGCATGGAGTTCGCCGGAACGGCGCCAGAGAAGGTCACCCCGCGGTCGCCCTCCAACACCCATTTCGCGTCGTCGGCGACGGCGATTTTCTCAACCGGCGTTTCCTTCACCGCGACGATGCGGCCGCGCATCATCGGCACATGCTCGA
>CAZCJY010000078.1:0-10947 GCA_964498975.1 uncultured Methylocystis sp. | reverse complement strand
GGCATTATATTCATAATCATGGCGAAGTTCGACTTCCCCATATACGACTTTTTCACAAGATATGAGGCGCCCGGAGCCATCGTAATAGGCGCGAATGTAAGTGTTACGGTTTGTGAGGGCTCCTACATCTATAGGAGAAATGAGCTTTAATGGTAATTTGGCGCCGCTGTATGACAAAAAATATTTGATAGTGACATCATCGCCTCGCACGGCTGTCTCCCTCCAACCTTTGTGGTCAACCGGGGCCGTTCGCGGCTCGGCTATTGCATGAAGCGCGTTATGAACGAGATCCTCGCCGATTCTGACGTGTTCAGCTTTGGCGACCTTTCCCCCAACGCCAACTGCAGCAGGGCATCGTTGCGTATCGAAACGATGACGCGCAACAGGCTCCAATTTTTTGAGAGACATTGGGGCGGAGACGGCAGGAGCCGCAGCTTACCTCTGTCTCTACAAAATCCATACCAGCATGGGCATTGGCGATCTTGCAGCGGTGGTCGCGTGCAATCGATTGAAGGACGCGGCGCGGCGGGCGGGATGGTCGAGCGACCCAGAATTATGGCTGCCAAAAGTCCAAGCGAGCGATGGAGCCGCTGGGCTTGGCGCATGACATTGTCTGATAGGCGTACAACGCCGCCATTTGTTGGAAATATTACAAAAAGGCGGCTGCGCTCCAGCGCAATTGACCAGGCAGCGCGGATCAAAGCGTCCGAGAGGAGAAAATTGTGCGGCGCATTTAGGCGGCTATGTCTTGATTTTATTCAAGTAAGCGAGGGACGGGGCGTCTTGTTTATGCTATATTTATTAATTGGGCTCGCACATGCGATATCTGGTCCCGCATTTGCGTTCCCTCAACGCTGTTCGCAAGGAGGGCTGCCATGTCCGATGCAGCAGGCGTAAGCGCTACCATAGCCAGCGAAACTTCTCGTGGGCCGAACATAAAGGCTCCGCGCTGGCGCGCGCCCTCGTCGGATCCCGCCTTGCTCGGCATCTATGAAATTTCGAAAATATTGACCGCTCCGGCCCGGCTTGAGCAGATGCTGACCAATGTCGTGAGCGTATTGAGTTCATTTCTCGATATGAAGTTAGGCATGATCGTCATTCTCGATCAGCAAGGCGATCCAGAGATCATTGCAACCTCAGGGTGGACGCATCAGGACCAGAGAAAACCGATTGAAACTCTGCCTGCAAAAGTAATTGACCGTCTCGTCGCGACAATGATGCCGATTGTCGTTGAAAACATCGCGAATGATCCGCTTTTCAAGGGCGCCGCCGAGATCATCACCACCTGCCTGGGCGATCGCGTCTCCTTCCTCGGCGTGGCGATCAAGAGCGATAACCAGGTCATCGGCACAATTTCCATCAATCGGACCTGGGACGGGTCTACGTCCTACGCCTTTGACAACGACCTCCGCTTCCTCACGATGATCGCCAATTTGGTTGGCCAGACGGTCAAGCTTCATCGGATGTTGTCTACCGACCGCCAAAGACTGTTAAATGAGTGCAGCACGCTGAAGAAGGCGCTCGACTCACAATTTTCGAAAAGGCTTCGCGCAGAGCAGCCGGACGTTGCCGGCATCATCGGCGAGAGCCCCGCAATTCTCGATGTGCTCGACACCATCGCCATCGTAGCAAAGTCGAATTCGACCGTATTGTTGCGGGGTGAGAGCGGCACCGGCAAGGAACTGTTCGCGCGCGCCGTGCACGATCTGTCTCCGCGCAAGGCGAAACCGTTCATCAAGGTGAATTGCGCCGCATTGCCCGAAAGCGTTCTTGAATCCGAACTGTTCGGCCATGAGCGCGGCGCTTTTACCGGCGCCGTCGCTCAGCGCGCAGGGCGATTCGAGCTGGCGAATGGCGGAACGCTATTGCTTGACGAGATCGGTGAAATCACCCCTGCGTTCCAGGCGAAGCTGCTTCGCGTGCTGCAAGAAGGCGAATTTGAGCGCGTCGGCGGAACGCGGACAATCAAAGTCAACGTGCGAATGATTTGCGCGACCAATAAAAATCTTGAAGAGGCGGTCGCCAAAGGCGAGTTCCGCGCAGACCTTTATTATCGCATCAGCGTCGTGCCTGTGTTCTTGCCGCCTCTGCGCGAACGCCCAGGAGACGTTGCGCTGCTGGCCTACAATTTTCTGGAAATTTTCAATAGCGAAAACGACAGCAAAAGAATCCTGTCAGCCAGCGCTATAGAGACGCTTCAGCGTTGCTACTTCCCTGGCAACGTCCGTGAATTGGAAAATTGCGTGCGCAGAACCGCTACCCTGGCGCGCAGCGAAGCGATCGTTGACAAGGACTTCTTGTGTTCGGCCGGAAAATGCCTTTCCGCTTTGCTGTGGACTGGAAGCGGGCATGGCGCCTATCCGATCTCGAACGCAAAATCAGAGACTGACCAATCAAGCGACGCTCTGTCGCCGCCCCTCGCGCGCGAAGAAGACATTCGCCATTCAGCACAGATAACAGCGTCAGCAGCTCACGAAGCAGCTGGGAGTGAAGATTCTCGGGGTTCGGTCAGAAAGATGATCGAAAAGGAGCGGCTTATCGAAGGCATGGAGCGTGCGGCATGGGTCCAGGCGAAGGCGGCCCGGTTGCTGGGTATTTCGCTTCGTCAAGTCAATTATGCTCTCAAGAAATACAACATTGAGATTAAGCGCCTTTGATCTACGGATCAAAGTCGGAACGATCACGATCGACTAAAATGCAGTTGGCGCTCGGCGCGCCTGCCGGGCATCCCTCGCGAAATTGCCTCTTCGTGGGCGGGGCTGCTCACGACTGAAAAATTCGTCGATAGATTGCCGAATACGTCACCCCCCTAATGTTGCGCAGGCAAAGCGCGGCGCCTTTTACGGCGTGGCCGCGAGCGTCCTCCTCGAGTCGAGAGATCGCATGCCTTGTCTGATTTGCAACATTTTCTCAACCACTTAATGGGGCGCGCCGGAGAACCCGTTGTTATCCAACAATAATCATAGAGATGAGCTGATGGCATGCGTTTTGAATCGCGAACGGGAATCTTTCCAAGCTATGTGAGGAATACCAACATGGCATACAAAATAGTCGCATCCCAATGCACGGTTTGCGGGGCTTGCGAATTCGAATGCCCGAATGCGGCGATCCGCCTGAAGAACGACATGTATATTATCGATCCAAAAAAGTGCACGGAGTGCGAGGGGCATTTCGACACGCCACAATGTGCGGTGGTCTGCCCAGTAGAAAACACGTGCATTCCTGCCTGAGGGCAGCCTGATGACGCGCTCGAGCGGATTGCGTGAATCAGTGAAAGCCGTTGATTGGCTGGGGCGTTTTATTTCCTGCCGCGATTGTCCGCACGAGGAAATTCGCGATCTGGGACATTGCGACCTCGGTCAGACCTGCGTTCGTGACAGGCGAGCCAGGCGCATCGACAGATTTTTCGCGACCAATCCGCAAGAAGCGGCCAAATATCTGACGCATCCATATTTCGAGGCGCGTGTTGGCGCGGCGAAATATGCGAATATTTTTTTGTTGTCGCCCATGCTCAATGACGTTGAGCCGGATGTAAGGGCGATGGTGGCGCAACGCTTGCCGCTGCATCGTGTCGAAAAATTAATCAGCGACCCTGATCGTAAGGTGCGAATGGCCCTTGCGCAGCGGGTCGACGGCGCTGCGCTCGTCCGGCTCATGTGCGATGTCGACTGGGGCGTGCGGCTGGTTGCCGCGCGGCGTGCGTCTCCGGAGATTCTGCCGATCGTGATGAGCGACCCTGATGCGCAAGTGCGGTGTGAAGCCGCGCGGCGGATCAATCCCGATCGACTCTGCGCCATGGCCGGCGACGCCGAACCGCGTGTGCGCATGATAATTGCAGAGCGTCTCGAACCAGCGCGACTGTCGCTGCTTGCCGCGGATGACGATCTAAGGGTTCGATTTGTCGTGGCTGAACGGTGCTTGACGGATTTGCTCATCCGGTTGCGCGACGATCCTGACCCGGAAGTGCGGCGGGTCGCCCGATCGCGCCTGGGTGAGGACGCGGAAAGCTGAACGGAGACGAATATGGCGGCGGTGCAGGAAACAGTTGAGCAGGTTCGTCGTATTGGCGCCGACCAATATAAATACGGCTTCGTGACTGAAATTGAGTCCGAGCGCGCCCCCAAGGGTCTTTCGGAGGATGTGATCCGGTTCATTTCGGCAAAAAAGAATGAGCCGCAATGGATGCTCGATTGGCGGCTCGAAGCTTATCGACGTTGGCTGACGATGAGCGAGCCCAATTGGGCGCGGGTCGACTACCCGACGATCGACTATCAAGATCTCTATTATTACGCCGCGCCGAAGTCGACGCCGGGTCCGAAATCGCTCGACGAAGTCGATCCGGAACTGTTGCGCACTTATGAGAAATTGGGCATTCCCCTGCATGAGCGCGAAATTCTTGCTGGCGTTGAGCGGCCGAGCGATGAATCGCGTCCGCGCGTCGCGGTGGACGCCGTGTTCGACTCCGTTTCGGTCGCCACCACCTTCAAAGAGGAACTCAAAAAGGTTGGCGTGATCTTCATGCCGATTTCCGAAGCGCTTCGCGAACATCCGGAACTGGTGCGAAAATATCTCGGCACGGTGGTTCCGACTTCGGACAATTATTTTGCGACACTCAATTCGGCCGTGTTTTCGGATGGGTCCTTTGTCTATATACCGCCGGGCGTTCGGTGTCCGATGGAGCTTTCCACGTATTTTCGCATCAATGAGAAAAATACGGGTCAATTCGAGCGCACGCTTATTATAGCCGACGCCGGCTCGTATGTGAGCTATCTCGAGGGATGTACGGCGCCAAAGCGTGATGAAAATCAGCTTCACGCAGCGGTGGTCGAACTCGTCGCACTCGACAATGCGGAAATAAAATACTCGACGGTGCAGAATTGGTATCCCGGCGATGAGGAAGGGCGAGGCGGAATATATAATTTCGTCACGAAGCGGGGCGACTGCCGAGGAGTCAATTCCAAAATTAGTTGGACGCAAGTCGAGACAGGATCGGCGATCACGTGGAAATATCCGAGCTGCATCCTGAGAGGCGACAACTCGCGTGGGGAGTTTTACTCCATCGCCATCTCGAACGGACGCCAGCAAGTCGATTCCGGAACCAAGATGATGCATCTCGGCAAGAATACGACGAGCCGAATCATCTCCAAGGGAATCTCCGCCGGCCGCTCCTCCAACGCCTATCGGGGCCTGGTGTCAGCGCATCGTAAAGCACAGGGCGCGCGCAATTTCACCAACTGCGATTCTCTCCTCATCGGAGACGAATGCAGCGCTCACACCGTTCCCTACATCGAGGCAAAAAACGCCTCGTGCATATTCGAGCACGAGGCGACGACGTCGAAGATTTCCGAGGACGTGTTGTTCTACTGCATGCAGCGCGGTCTTTCTCAGGAAGACGCCACTGCGCTTGTGGTCAATGGCTTCGTGCGCGACGTGCTGCAGCAACTACCCATGGAATTTGCGGTCGAGGCGCAGAAGCTGATTTCGGTCAGCCTGGAAGGCAGCGTCGGATAACCGGGCCGAGCAGAGTTGGAGAAGCAGAATGACGGCGCTTTTGGAAATCAAGAATCTGCGGGCCGAGATCGCCGGCAAGCAAATACTCAACGGCTATGATCTCGTAGTCAACGCCGGCGAGGTGCATGCGATCATGGGGCCGAATGGCTCTGGCAAGTCGACGCTCTCCTATGTGTTGTCTGGCCGGCCGGGTTATGAAATCACGGACGGATGCGCGTTGCTGGATGGCGCCGATCTGTCCCAAATGACCGTTGACGCGCGCGCGGCGGCCGGACTCTTCCTCGCCTTTCAATATCCTCTCGAAGTCCCCGGCGTCGCGACGATGACGTTTCTGCGTGCCGCGCTCAACGCACAACGCAAGAAGCGGGGCGAAGAGGAGATGTCCTCCCCCGACCTGATCAAGCGTGTGCGTGAGATCGCGAAATTGCTTGACATGGATCCCGACATGCTGCGTCGGCCAGTGAATGTCGGCTTTTCGGGTGGAGAAAAAAAGCGCCTCGAAACATTGCAGATGATGCTGCTCGAGCCGCGTCTCTGCATCCTCGATGAAACAGACTCCGGTCTCGATATCGACGCATTGAAAGTGGTCGCGAATGGCGTGAATCATTTGCGTTCGAGCGAGCGCGGAATTCTCGTCATTACCCACTATCAGCGTTTGCTCGACTATATCGTCCCGGACGTGGTTCATGTGCAATCGGCTGGGCGCATCGTGCGCACAGGCGGTAAGGAGCTCGCGCTGGAACTCGAAGCGACCGGCTATGCCCAGTATACCAGCGAGGCGGCGTGAGCATGGTCAATAAGAACTCAGGCTCCCCGGGCAAGACGACGGTTGCAGAAGCGGCGCTGGCGCAGATTTTCACGGATCGCCACCTCGGTGGTCCGACGGAGATCGCCGCGCTTCGATCGGCGGCGTTCGATGTGTTTTCGACCAAAGGATTGCCCAGTCGACGGGATGAGGCGTGGAAATATACCGACTTACGCTCCTTGATGCAGGACGTTAAGCCGTTGGCGACGCCTCCTGACGCTATCGAGAAAGAGCGGGCGCGGGAAGCGGGGCTCTTCAACAATGCGGAATTTCGTCGCATCGTTTTCGTCGGAGGTTTTTTCGTTCCAGAACTGTCCGATCTTCAGGAAATGGAGGATGGGCTCAGCATTCATCCGCTCTCGGACGCTTTGGCCAATGGCGACCCTGTCGCGGCATCATATATAGGTAAGGCGTATCCGACAGATGACTCCGCCTTTGCGTTGAACACCGCATTCATGGGAGACGGCGTCGTCATACATATTAAGCCCGGAACGCGTGTCGAGCGGCCGTTGCAGTTCGTCTTCGTCGCCGGCGCCGCCGTTCCCACGACGATCTTCTTGCGCTCGTTGGTGGTGGTCGAAAAGGGCGCGCACGTTACGCTTGTCGAGACATTCGAGGGCCCCGATCAGAGCAGCTACCACGTCAACGCGGCGACAGAGATTTTCGTTGAGGATGACGCTCAAATCGAGCGCATAAAGATCAGCCGCGAGGGATCCGAGGCGATGCATGTATCGACGGTCGCCGCCTCCGTAGCGCAGAATGCGCGGTTCAACGATTTTGGACTGAACATTGGCGGGTCGCTGCTTCGCAACCAGTTCTTTGTTCGCCTGAAAGGCCAAGATTCTTTTGTGGGCCTTAGAGGCGCGAATATACTTTGTGGTCGCGAACATGCGGACACGACATTGTTGCTGGACCATGCGGCCGAGCGAACTGAAAGCAAGGCGCTCTACAAATCGGTTCTCGACAATGACTCCCGTGCAGTGTTCCAGGGAAAGATTCAGGTGCGACCAGGGGCGCAAAAGACAGACGCGCGTATGATGGCGCGCGCGCTGCTGTTATCCGAGACCGCCCAAGCGAATTGCAAGCCGGAGCTGGAAATTTTTGCCGACGATGTTCAATGCGCCCATGGCGCAACCGTCGGCGCGCTCGACGAAGACCTGAAATTCTATCTTATGGCCCGCGGCATTCCCGAAGAGGAAGCGGTCGGGTTGTTGATCGAGGCATTCATCGGCGAAGTACTTGATGCTTTTGAACATGAGAGCGTCAGAGCTTCCATAAGCGGAATCGTTGCGGCGCGACTGCGGGACCCGCAATGATTCATCCGGCGGTGAGTAACGGATCCTACGATGTGGGGAGGCTTCGCGAGGATTTCCCGATCCTCGACGTCAAGATTCATGGAAAGCCTCTCGTTTACCTCGATAATGCGGCGTCGGCGCAGAAGCCGAAGGCGGTTCTCGCCCGCGTGCAACAGGCATATGCTTCGGAATATGCGAATGTGCATCGCGGCCTGCATTATTTGGCGAACGCGGCGACGGAACAATATGAGGGCGCGCGCGAAAAGCTGCGCGCTTTCCTGAAAGCGGAGCGCTCTGAAGAGATAGTTTTTACGCGCGGCGCCACCGAAGCGATAAACCTCGTCGCGCAATCATTCGGCCGTGACCGCATCGGTCCCGGGGACGAGATCGTCCTGTCCATCATGGAGCATCACGCTAACATAGTGCCCTGGCATTTTTTGCGAGAGCGCAATGGCGCCGTCATTAAATGGGCGCCGGTCGACGAGGACGGCAATTTTCTGTTGGATCAGTTCGAGAATTTGTTGACCGAGCGTACCAAGATGGTCGCGATCACGCATATGTCGAATGTGCTCGGCACGGTGGTCCCGATCAAGGAAATCATCGCCATCGCCCATTCCCGGGGAATTCCGGTTCTTGTGGACGGCGCGCAAGGCGCGGTTCATCTCGACGTCGACGTGCGCGACCTCGACTGCGATTTTTATGTGGTGACCGGACACAAGCTCTATGGGCCAACGGGTGTCGGCGCTCTCTACGGAAAGTACGAACATCTCGCCGCTATGACGCCATTCAATGGCGGGGGCGAGATGATTCGGGAAGTGCGGGAAGAAGGCGTTACATATGGCGATCCGCCGCATCGCTTCGAAGCCGGCACGCCGGCAATCGTCCAGGCGATCGGGCTCGGCGCGGCCATCGACTACATAAACTCCATTGGCAAAGCCGCTATTCGCGCACATGAAAGCAAATTGCTCGATCATGCGTTGGAAAAACTGCGTGAGATGAAATACATTCATCTCTACGGAGGCGCTAGACAAAGAGGCGCTATCGTGTCGTTCGAAGTGCAGGGCGCCCATCCACATGATATCGCAACGATCATAGATCAATCTGGAATAGCAATACGCGCAGGAACACACTGCGCAATGCCTTTGCTGAATAGATTTGGCGCTAAGGCTGCATGTCGAGCCTCATTTGGCCTTTATAACACCTTTGAAGAAGTTGACGTGCTGGCGCAGGCAATATTCAAGGCGCGCAGAATCGTCGGCTGAATCAAAATACCTATCTGCTTTGATCGGTTCCCTGGGCGTGCGTCACGTGCGCCAAGCGGGAATCGGCCTCCTGCTGTCACGTGGAAACCAAACATAAGTAGCGGCGTTATGAGGCGCGCGGGCAGAGAGGGGCTCGTTTGAGTCCATCGACGCTTTGCATACTGCCTTGAAGAGCGTTTCTCATTTTCACTGTCGAGTTTGTGACAGAGCGACTGTGTATGGATTTGGCTGTGTTGTTTATTGACAGGGTTTTGTTTTGGCTATGCGACTGAATTTCTGATGGGTTTGGCGCGTTGAGCGCTGGCACGCATGTTGCCTTGGAGGATTTCCAAGGAGCGGTTTCGGCATTTGTGTCTTGAGCCGATGTTCTTGGCCAACGCGTCTTGGCCAACGCGTCTTGGCCGACGTTCATGGCGCGTCTTGAGCCGATGTTCTTGGCCAACGCGTCTTGGCCGATGTGTTGGCGGGCGACGCGGGCATTTGCGCGAGACGGCGGCAGAGAGGAAATTCGACATGGACTCGATGGAGCTTGTTCAGGAGACGGGGACGCCGGCGCCGATCGACGGGATCATGCAACAGATCGCCGAGCACAAGGGCTGCGGCACGTCTGGCGGCAGCGGCAAGGCGAGTTGCGGCTCGGCCGCGGGCCAGGGCGATCTGCCGACGGACATCTGGGAGAAGGTCAAGAACCATCCCTGCTACAGCGAGGAAGCGCATCATCATTACGCGCGCATGCATGTGGCGGTCGCGCCGGCGTGCAACATCCAGTGCAATTACTGCAACCGCAAATATGATTGCGCCAATGAGTCGCGCCCCGGCGTGGTGAGCGAGAAGCTGACGCCTGAGCAGGCGGCGAAGAAAGTCCTGGCGGTGGCCTCGACCATTCCGCAGATGACGGTTCTGGGCATTGCGGGTCCTGGCGATCCGCTGGCCAATCCGGAAAAGACCTTCAAGACCTTCGATCTGATCGCGCGGACGGCGCCGGACATCAAGCTGTGTCTGTCGACCAACGGGCTGGCTTTGCCGGATCACGTCGACACGATCGCCGGCTTCAACGTCGACCATGTGACGATCACGATCAACATGATCGATCCGGAGATCGGCGCGAAGATTTATCCGTGGGTGTTCTGGAAGCACAAGCGCTACACCGGCGTCGAGGCGGCGAAGCTCTTGACCGACCGCCAGCTTCAAGGTCTCGAAATGCTCACCGAGCGCGGGATTTTGTGCAAGGTGAACTCGGTGATGATCCCGGGGATCAACGACAAGCATCTTGTCGACGTGAACAAGGCGGTGAAGTCGCGCGGCGCGTTCCTGCACAACATCATGCCGCTGATCTCCGCGCCCGAGCATGGCACGGTGTTCGGTCTCACCGGCCAGCGCGGGCCGTCGGCGCAGGAGCTGAAGGCGCTGCAGGACAGCTGCGAAGGCGAGATGAACATGATGCGGCACTGCCGGCAATGCCGCGCCGATGCGGTTGGCCTGCTGGGCGAAGATCGCAGCGCCGAGTTCACGACGGACAAGATCATGGCGATGGAGGTCGATTACGATCTCGACTCGCGCAAGGCCTATCAGGCCAGGGTGGAGGAGGAGCGTCTGGCCAAGATCGCGGCCAAGCAGGAAGAGCTGTCGACGCTTGCGGGAGCGCAGAGCGACATCAAGCTGCTGATCGCCGTCGCGACGAAGGGCTCTGGGCTGATCAACGAGCATTTCGGCCACGCCAAGGAGTTCCAGGTTTACGAACTGTCGACGTCCGGCGCGAAATTTGTCGGTCATCGGCGCGTCGACCTTTATTGCCAGGGCGGCTATGGCGACGAGGACAGTCTGGAGACGGTGATCCGGGCGATCAACGACTGCCATGCGGTGTTCGTGGCGAAGATCGGTGGCTGTCCCAAGAGCGATCTGATCAAGGCCGGCATCGAACCGGTCGATCAATATGCGCATGAGTTCATCGAGAAATCGGCGATCGCCTGGTTCAAGGCCTATCTCGACAAGGTCAACAGCGGCGAAATCCAACATGCCGAACGCGGCGACGCCGAAATCCGACAGGGCGCGCTCATCAACGCCGCTTGAGCGG
>CAZCJY010000077.1:0-10949 GCA_964498975.1 uncultured Methylocystis sp. | reverse complement strand
ACCTGCAACCAGACCGTTATGAGCGGCCGGCTCTAACCATTGAGCTACCGGCCCCACGCCGCGCTTCAGGGGCGGCGCTTCCTATAGCGCAACCCCACGCCGCTCCGCAAACGCGCCGGCTATCGCATGAGGAGAGATGCGGCCCGCCTTCCGCTGGCGTAAAACGCCATGAGCAGATGGCGAGAGACGACGATGACGGAAGATGAGGGACGCGCGCAAATCGTCGCGGCGGCGCAGGAGATGGAGCGGCTGGGGCTCAACCATGGCTCCGCTGGCAATCTTTCGCTGCGGGCCGGCGAGGCGGCGCTCGTCACGCCGAGCGGCGTCGCGAGCCGTGACCTCTCCGCCGACATGATCGCGCGCATGCCGCTTGCGGCGCGCGACGGCGCCTATGAGGGACCGCTGCCGCCTTCCAGCGAATGGTGCTTCCATCTCGACATTTATCGCGCCCGGCCGGATGTGAATGCGATCGCGCATATGCATTCGCCCTATGCGACGACCCTAGCGACGCTGCGCCGGGAAATTCCCGCCGTGCATTATATGATCGCCGCCTTCGGCGGCCCGACCGTTCGCTGCGTCGATTACGCGCCCTATGGCACCCAAGAACTATCGCGTCTTGTCGTCGCGGGACTCGAAGGGAGGGACGGGGTGCTGCTCGCCAATCATGGCGCCATCGTCACCGGCGAGAATTTACGTAAGGCCTTATGGCGTGCGGTGGAGCTCGAGGCGCTGGCGCAGGTGTTCTACCTTGGCGCTCTCGCCGGCGATCCTGTGATCCTATCCGACGACGAAATCATGCGCACCGTCGAGCGCTTCAAGAATTACGGGCTGCGCGCAGGCTAGGCGAGCTCTGGAAACAATCCGCGCAGCCCGTCTTCCGTCGCCGCGCAGACGCCGCGTTCGGTGATGAGGCCGGATACGAAACGCGCCGGCGTCACGTCGAAGCCGAAATTGCGCGCGGGCGAACCGTCGGGCGTAAGTTGAACTTCGACGGTCACGCCGTCGCCGGCGCGGCCGCTGATATGGGTGACTTCGCGCGGGCTGCGCTCTTCGATGGGAATCTCCTTGAGGCCATCGGCGATGCGCCAGTCGACGGTCGCGCCCGGCAGAGCCACATAAAAGGGCACTTTGTTGTCGTGTGCGGCGAGCGCTTTGAGATAAGTGCCGATCTTGTTGCACACGTCGCCCGCGCGCGTCGTGCGGTCGCTGCCGACGATCGCGAGATCGACAAGCCCATGCTGCATCAGATGGCCGCCGGCGTTGTCCGCGACGATCGTATGCGGAACGCCTTCGCCGAGCAGCTCAAACGCGGTGAGGCTCGCGCCCTGATTGCGCGGGCGCGTCTCGTCGACCCAGACATGGATCGGAACGCCTTGCCGCGCGGCCTTGTAGATCGGCGCCAGCGCCGTTCCCCAATCGACGGCGCAGAGCCAGCCGGCGTTGCAATGGGTGAGGATGTTGACGGGCCGTCCCGCGCGCCGCGCCTTGCGAATAAGATCGGCGCCGAAGTCGCCGATCGCTTCGCAGGCGGCGATGTCTCCTTCGGCGATCCGCGCGGCTTCGGCATAGGCGATGTCCGCGCGCGCCGATGGCGGCGCCTGCAAAATCAGCGCGCGCACTCGATCCAGCGCCCAGCGCAAATTGACGGCGGTGGGCCGCGACGCGAGCAGAGTGGCGTAGGCCGATTCAATCGCTTCGTCGCGCGCGTCCCGCCAAGCCGCGAGCGCCAAGCCATAGGCGCCCGTCACGCCGATGAGCGGGGCCCCGCGCACCGTCATATCGCGGATGGCGCGGGCGGCGCCTTCGCAGTCGGAGAGGATTTTCGTCTCGAAGCGATGCGGCAAGCTTGTCTGGTCGATGACGTGGACGCGGCGCCCGTCGGCGTCGAGCCAGATCGTTCTATAGTCGCGGCCGTCGATGCGCATTCTTGAAAGTCCCGAAATTCCTATCTGAGCGAAATCGCCCGCGAGGCCAAGCTAGAATCTGGCGCCCTCTATGCTAGAAGGCTAGAAACGCGGCGACTTCACTGGACACATGGCTGGCGAAAGATTCACCGTTCGATTCGCCGAATCGCTCGGGTCCGTCGCGGCCGAGGCGTGGGACGCCTGCGCCAATCCGCCTGATGCCGACTCTTCGCCGGACGACGGCGAGCGATATAATCCTTTCCTCTCGCATGCGTTCCTCTCTGCGCTCGAACGGTCGAAATCGGTGGGCGCCGGAACGGGCTGGACGCCCGCACATGCGCTCGTCGAGGACGCGCAGGGCCGTCTCGTCGCCTGCGCGCCGGCCTACGTCAAGTCCCATAGCCTCGGCGAATATGTCTTCGACCAGAATTGGGCGCAGGCCTATGAGCTTGCGGGCGGCCACTACTATCCGAAGATTCAGGTCGCCGTTCCCTTCACGCCGGTCGCGGGCCGGCGGCTGCTGATCGCGGGCGATGCGCCTGAGGGCGCGGGGGACGCGCTCGTCGCCGGGCTGCGGGCGTTGCGCGAGGCGAGCGGCGCTTCTTCCATTCATGTTACTTTCTGCACGCAATCCGAACGCCTCATGCTCGACCGGGCGGGTTTTAGCCCTCGCAACGGCGAGCAGTTCCATTTCATCAATGAGGGCTACCGCGATTTTGACGATTTTCTCTCCAGTCTGAGCGCGCGCAAGCGAAAGGCGATCAAGCGCGAACGACGCGAAGCGCTCGGCGACGAGGTCGAAATCGAATTATTGACGGGAAGCGATATTCGCGCCTCGCATTGGGATGCCTTTTTCGCCTTTTACATGGATACGGGCGCGCGAAAATGGGGCCGTCCCTATCTCACGCGCGCCTTTTTCAACGAGATCGGCGCGACGATGGCGGACCGCATTCTGCTGGTGATGGCGCGCCGCGCCGGCCGGCACGTCGCCGGCGCCATAAATTTTTTAGGAGACGACGCCATTTACGGCCGCAACTGGGGCGCTCTCGAAGAGAGGCCCTTTCTCCATTTCGAGCTTTGCTATTATCAGGCGATCGAATTCGCGATCCGGCGCGGCTATCGGCGCGTGGAGGCCGGCGCCCAGGGCGAACACAAGATCGGGCGTGGTTATCGGCCGGTGATCACGCATTCGGCGCATCAATTCGCCGATCCGCGCCTCGCCGAGGCGGTCTCAGCCTATCTGGCCCGCGAGCGCGAGGCCGTCGCCGAATGCATCGCGGAGCATGCGGCGGGGCTTCCGTTCAAGCGCGAGGATGGCGGGCGGGAGTAGAGCCATGAGCCCGGCTCTTGTGTCCTCTGGCCCGGAACTTGTAAACGGTGTGGCGGCACGCGCGGGCGCGCGATCCCCTGGGAGTGTCAATGACCTATTGCTGCGGCATTCTCGTGCGCGATGGACTGGTGATGGTCGCCGACACGCGCACCAATGCCGGCCTCGACAACATCTCGACCTTCCGCAAGCTCCATATTTTCGAACGGCCCGGCGAGCGCGTGCTGATGCTTGCGACGTCGGGCAATCTCTCCGTGACGCAGGGCGTCGTGAATTTCATCGCCGACGGCTTGGAGCATCCCGAGAGCGGCGTGGTCGAAAGCGTCATGAACACGCCGAATATGCTGCACGCTGTACAGCTCGTCGGCCGCGCCGTGCGGCTGTCGCGGTCGGTGATGGGCAACGCCGAGGAGCAGGCGGCGGGCGTCAATTTCGACGTTTCGCTTCTGCTTGGCGGCCAGATCGCCGGCGGTCCAATGCGCCTCTTCATGATCTACACCGCCGGCAACAGCATCGAATGCACGCCCGACACCAATTATCTGCAAATCGGCGAACACAAATACGGCAAGCCGATTCTCGACCGCGCGGTCACCTATGACAGCGATCTCTATGACGCGCTGAAGATCGGTCTCATCTCGATGGATTCGACCATCCGCTCCAACCTCTCGGTCGGCCTGCCGATCGACATCGCGATGATGCGTCGCGACGCGCTGCGCACCGAAGTTTCGACCCGCATCGACTCCAACGACACTTATTTTCGCGAGCTGCGCGACAGCTGGTCGAAGGCGCTGCGCGCCGCGCATATGGCGATTCCGACGCCGCCCTATCGCGGCCGCGACGCGTGACGCTCATTCTGCCGGCGGACGCGGCGGCGATCGCGCGCGCGGCGGCCATCATGCGAGACGGCGGGCTGGTCGCCTTTCCGACCGAGACGGTCTACGGGCTCGGCGCCGACGCGACGCAGGCCTGGGCGGTCGCCCGCATTTATGACGCCAAGGACCGCCCATCCTTCAATCCGCTGATCGCTCATGTCGCCGATCTTGACGCCGCGCGCCGCGAGGCGCTGCTGCCGGCGGCGGCGCTGCGTCTCGCGCAAGCCTTTTGGCCCGGTCCGCTGACGCTTGTCGCGCCCGCCGCGCCGGGCGCTTCAGTGTGCGACCTGGCGCGGGCAGGCCTGCCGAGCGTCGCGGTGCGCGTTCCGGCGCATCCGGTCGCGCAGGCGCTGATCGCGGCGCTCGGGCGGCCGATCGCCGCGCCTTCGGCCAATCGCTCCGGTCATGTCAGCCCGGTGACGGCGGCGCATGTCGAAGAAGATCTTTCCGGCAAAGTCGATCTCATTCTCGACGGCGGCAGAACGCCGGCGGGAGTTGAATCGACAATTGTCTCTTTCTGCGAAGCCTCGCCTGTGTTGCTGCGCCCTGGCGCCATCGCCCGTGAGACGATCGAGAAGGTTTTGGACGAAAAACTCGCAGCGCCCGCGCATGTGGAGGTTCTGGCGCCAGGCATGACGCCGGCGCATTACGCGCCGGCGGCGCGGCTGCGGCTGGAGGCGCATGAGCTGAAGGAGGGGGAAGCCGCGCTCGATTTTGGCGGACGCTTAAGCGCTCGCGCCAAGCCCGGCGCCTTTGTGCTCGATCTGTCGCCTTCGGGCGACCTTGTCGAAGCGGCAGCCAATCTCTTCGCTTATTTGCGCGAATTCGACGCGCGCGGAATTGTGAATGTCGCCGTCGCGCACATTCCGACGCGCGGACTAGGCGAAGCAATCAACGATCGTCTCGCCCGCGCCAGCGCCCCGCGATTGGATTGACCGGTCCTTTGACCTAGGATGTCATGGCCGCGCTTGACGCGGCCATCCAGGCCGGAAAGCACAGCCGAGCTTCGAAGGAAGGTCGTTCGTTGTCGCCGCGCGCGAAGCGACAGCGCAACGTGACGGCGTGGATGGCCGGCTCAAGGCCGGCCATGACACGCTGACGGTTGTTTCGGGTCGTCGGTCAGGCCGCGAGCGCGGTTGGCGTCGCGGCGCGCAAATAAAAATCCTGCGTCGCGGGCTCCGGCCGGCCTTTCAGATAGGGGCACTCATAGCCGCGCGCGACAAAATCGCCCACGCCGACAGAACACATTTCGACCGCAAGCCGCGTCAGCCGGTTGAGCACCGGTTCGCGCACCCATGAAAAGCGCGGCGCGTCGGACGCGACGGCGCGCATCGCCGTTTTGCGGCTCTCATTGTTCTCGTAGCTCATTCGCGCCTGCCAGCCCTGCTGCGGCGCCTGCCAATCATTGACGACGATGACCGGTCCCCGCAGCACGCGCGCTTCGCGTTCGGTGCGCTCGATCAGCGCCATCTCGCCGCGCCTGACGCCGGCGAGCGTGAACAAGGTCGGCCGCGCGAGCGGCGCGCTGGCGATGAGTTCGACGGCTTCCTCGAAAGTTTCGCAGGTCTCGAAGGCGTAGCGCAGCAGATGATCCGGCGGCCAATCGCCTTCGCTCGCCAGAGCGTTGCGCAAATTGATGGCCGCGTCGTAGGGAAAGCCGAGCGCGCCCTGCGTGCGGCGCTTCATCGGCGCCTGATTGATGACGGCGCAGAAGCGACCCGGCGCCATGGCGCTGAGCACGCCGACGGCGCCCGGCCAGGTGGCGTTATAATAATCCCCGGCCGCGCCGGCCTGCCAGGCGATCTCGACCGCCCTGCCGAGGCCCTGAAAGGGCCAGTCGAGCGTGCGGCGGATGCGGGGCAGGCCGTATTCGTCCTCATACGCCTGCGTGGTGCAGGCGAAGAGATAGGACATGTTCAGCGTCATCGCGCCGGGCGCCCCGAGAATCGAGGCGATGTGCTCCAGCTCCGCGCGATAGGCGGAGCCTGAGCGTTTGAGCCAATTCGCGGCGATGCGGTCGATCGGCCCGAGGCAAACGCGGCTGATCGGCTCGACCATTCCGAGACAGGCCTTACGCAGCGCCGCGGCCGCGTCGATCCGCGCCTGCGCATGAGCGATCGGTCCGCCGTCGCGCACGTCGAGGAAAGGGATCGGGTTCATTTTCGCCCTTTTGTCAGAAAAACGTCATTGAACAGATATGGATTTCACATCCAGCTGTCACAATACAGTTAAATTTTCGAAGGCTTCGCTGCGCTGCAAAACGAGAGGCTTTGCTGTATGGTCGCGCCCGCACATGATCTGATCTAGCCGCCTTCGCCACAATCGAGACGCCCCATGTCGGACGCCGTCGCCGTCGCTTTCTCCGCGTTGAAATTTCACGCCGCCGCGCTGGCGCATGCGCGCACGCTCGATCTCTTTGCGGAGGACCCGGCGCGCTTTAAGAATTTCAGCGTCAAGCTCGACGATTTTCTCTTCGACTTCTCCAAGCACAAGATCACGCGCGAGACGCTGACGCTGCTCGTGTCGCTGGCAAAGGCGCGCAATCTCGAAGCGCGGCGCGATGCGCTGTTTTCGGGCGAAGCCGTCAACAACACCGAGAAGCGCGCCGCGATGCATATGGCGCTGCGCGATCTCTCGACGCGCCCGCTCATCGTCGGCGGCGAGAATGTGCGGCCGCTGATCGAAGCCGAACGCGACAAGGTTTTCGCCTTCGCGCGCGCGGTGCGCGGAGGTCACGCGCTCGGTGCCACGGGGCTTGCCTTTACCGATGTCGTCAATATCGGGATCGGCGGTTCCGACCTTGGGCCGGCGATGGCCGCACGCGCGCTTTCGCCCTATCGCGGCGAGGGGCCGCGCATGCATTTCGTCTCCAATGTCGACGGCGCCGATCTCGCCGATACGCTTGCCGGACTGGATATCGCGCGCACATTGTTCATCGTCTCATCGAAGACCTTTACGACGCAGGAGACGATGGCGAACGCCGCGAGCGCGCGCGCGCGCGTCGTCGCGGCGCTCGGCGAGGCTGCCGTCGCGGCGCATTTCGCCGCCGTCTCGACCAGGCTCGATAAGGTCGCCGCTTTCGGGATCGATCCCGCGCGCGTTTTCGGTTTTTGGGATTGGGTCGGCGGACGCTATTCGCTTTGGTCGTCGATCGGCCTTGCGCTGGCGATCGCCGTGGGTCCGGAGCACTTCACGCAGTTTCTGCAGGGCGGGCATGACGTGGACGAGCATTTCCGCGAAGCCCCGCTTGGGGAAAACATCCCCGTGTTGATGGGCCTGCTCGGCGTCTTCCATCGCAATGTCATGGGACGCTGCGCGCAAGCGGTCATTCCCTATGACCAGCGTCTTGCGCGCTTCCCCGCCTATCTGCAGCAACTCGAAATGGAGTCGAACGGCAAGTCGGTGACGCGCGACGGCGCGGCGGTGAAATATGAAACCGGGCCGGTGATCTTTGGCGAGCCAGGCACCAACGGCCAGCACGCCTTCTTTCAATTGCTGCATCAAGGAACCGACGTCGTCCCGATTGATTTCCTCGTCGCGGCGGAGCCGACGGCGGCCGACCCACACCATCATGAATTGCTCTTCGCCAACTGCCTGGCGCAGGCCGAGGCCTTTATGCGCGGGCGAACGCTGGAGGAGGCGAAGGCGCAATTGCGCGCGCAGGGGTTAAGCGAAGATGAGATCGCAAGACTTGCGCCGCATAGGGTGTTCTCGGGCGATCGGCCGTCGAGCGTGATGCTCTATCGCAGCCTTGATCCGCGCACGCTCGGACGGCTGGTCGCGCTCTATGAGCATAAGGTGTTCGTGCAGTCGGTGATCTGGGACATCAATCCCTTCGACCAATGGGGCGTGGAGCTTGGGAAGGAATTGGCGAATCGTTTGGCGCCGATCGTCGAGAGTCCGCATGCTTCGACAGCGGGACTCGATGGTTCCACGGCGGGATTGATCGCCTGGCGGCGTTCGCACTGACCTGAGCCGTCATTGCGAGGCGCAAAGCGCCGAAGCAATCCACGGTAAGTACTGAGAATTCTGGATTGCTTCGCTTCGCTCGCAATGACGTGGCAACCCTTACACCGCTTTCGCGACCAAGATGCTCGTCAGCGTCGGCAGCGCATTGCGCAGCAGCCGGAAATCGCCAAAGCCCGCCTGGCGCAGCAGCGCTTCGATTTCCTCGACGCGGCGCGGCTCGCCGCGGCCCATAGCGAGCGTATAGAAGCCGTAATAGGCATCGAGCGGCTCGGCGCCTTTCACGCCCGACATGCCCTCGATGATGACAAGCGTCGCGCCCTGCGACAGCGCCCTGCGCACATTGCGCAAGAGTTTCAGCGCCGACGCGTCGTCATGATCATGCACGATGCGAATGAGCGTGACGACATCAGCGCCTCGCGGCAGAGGATCATTGAGGAAATCGCCGCCGTGAATCTCGGCGCGCGACAAAAGCCCAGCCTCGCCGAGCCGCGCACGCGCGCGCTCTGCAACCGCGTGAAGATCGAACAGCATAAGTTGCAATTCCGGCGCGCGGGCCGCGGCCGCCGCCAGAAACACGCCTTCGCCGCCGCCGACGTCGAGCAGACGGCGATGCCGCGAAATGTCATAGGCGTCCAGCGCCTCCTGCGCGACCATCGGCTGCGAGTTCGCCATCAGCGCGCTATATGCGGCGACTTGATCGGCGCCGAGCGCTTCGGGCCGCACGCCATCGGAATAGGGCCAGTAATCGGCGAGCCGCGCGCGCTTCTCGCCGCGCAGCAGCGCGACCGGATCGGCGAGATCGGCATAGAGCAGGGGCTGATGCTCGACGAGCGCCAGCGCCGCGCGGTTGCCGGCGAAGGCGGCGCCGAGCTGGCCCAGTCCGTAACGTCCGCCGCTGCGCCGTTCCGCGAGATCGAGCGAGGCGGCGGCGTCGAGCAGGCGTCGCGTCGCCTCTTCGGAAAGCGTAAGACGCGTCGAAAGCTCCGCGACGCCGAGCGGCCCCTCGCGCAGAATGTCGAAAAGCTTCAATTGCGCGCAGGCGACGAGAACCTGCGAATAGACGAAGCCGGCCGTCAGATCGAGCGCCGCGCGCGCGCCGCGCCGCGCCAGCGGCCGCGTGAAGGGATTTTTCAGCGCCCAGCGCTGAAAGCGCGGATCGGCGATCAGCCTGTCGCGCGCTTCCCGCAGACGATCCAGCCATTTGTCGAAAAGCGCCGCCACGCTGAACCTCCAACTGAAATTGGCCTTTGGCTTTGGAGCGTTGCTCTAGCATGTGCCGCGCGTCGCGCGAAGGTTCGCCGGCGTTGCGGGGCCGCGCTCCTTGCTATAGAAAAGCTGCGCGCCTGCGCCCGTAGCTCAGCTGGATAGAGCGTTGCCCTCCGAAGGCAGAGGTCAGAGGTTCGAATCCTCTCGGGCGCGCCAGCAAAATCAAGGGATTGCGTCGATTTTGCATGGCGATAGGGGCAGTCCCACACTTCCGTCCCACAGAGCAATAGACTGCGGCTTGCGCGTCGAACGTCCGCTCCGATAGTTGCGCGAATCCGCGCCATCGTTACGATTTCCCGGTCGCGTATTGCTTCTGTCTCACCGGCGATTGCGAGGCTTTCCATGTCGAAGCAGATTCTTTTGGCCGTGTGGGCGGCGTTGACCCTTTCCACGAGCCACGCGCGGGCGGATTGTTCTGCGCCAGTGGCCGACTACACCGCGAATCTCCAACCGTTGGCTCGCGATCTGCAAGATTATCAAAACTGCGTCTACCGAAGCGCTGCGAAGGTTAGCTGCGCCGATGAGTTTCTCCGCGTCCAAGCCGGACATGCGAAGTTTGAAGCTTACGGATCGTCGATACGTGAATGCGCAGGGACGCCGGCGAGCCCGTTCGAGGGAGTGAAACACTCCTTTGCACGGCTTGACGCGGAAATTCGCGCGACCGAGACGCGCGTGCGAAGCATGTTGCCTTGGGACGCCGGCGATTCGCGCTTGTTTCTTTGGGCGAGCGCCGTGATCGCGTTCCTGGTCGCGGGGCAAACTGCGGCTTCACTCGCTTCGTTCGTCGCTAGGTGGCTTGCCGGGCGCTTCATTTCGGTCGTCGACAAATAGTTGCGCAGCACGTTCAAGCAGCACGTGGGCCGCTTGCGCGCCAACCGGATCGATTGACGGACCTATCGAATCAAAATAGCCTGCAACCGCGGCCAAGGCCGTGGCGCAAATCAAGACCGGTCCGTTCCCGGCTTAGATGTTGCACCCGACGCAGCGCATCGCAGAACGGTCTCTCATACCATTGGAGACCACAGATGTGCATTCAACACGATGTCATGAACGCATACCATCGCGCGATCGGCCGTCACGAAGCTAAGACGGGCGAGAGCTTTCCTCTTGTCCGAGCGAGTTGCGTCGACGCAGATGAGCGGACCGTAACGACGACAGATGTTTTCGATCCTGAAATTGTCGCTCGCTGGTCGATTGATTCGAATGGGCGGATAGGAGTTAGGCTGGTTGGCGCAACGCGCTAATGAAGCCTCGTTAAGACATAGCGGCCCGACGCCATGCCTGCGTTCGGGCCGCACCGTTCTATGCTGCTCAAGCCAACATCGAAGCGACGGTGCATTGGAAGCGGGAAGCGATCTGCGGGCGGCAAGCGCAGCGCTAGCGACAGACCGTCGGGGCGGGCAGCCCGAGCCCAAAACAATGAGCGAGTTTCGTTCAGCGATCGTTCAGTGGTTCGATGGGAATGAATTGCGGGGGGCAGAAGGAGATTAGCATGTTGCGCAAACTGTCTCTCGTTACGGCTTTGGCCGCCGCTTTGGCTCTCCCGACTGCAGCTATGGCCTGGGACGGCCATGGCGGCGGTTGGGGCCATGGCGGCGGTTGGGGCCATGG
>CAZCJY010000076.1:10539-10952 GCA_964498975.1 uncultured Methylocystis sp. | reverse complement strand
GCAGCGCGTCGAGATTGCGGTCCGCCTCCGCATCGTGATGGCGGCTTGCGGCGACGGACAGGCGGCGGATCGTCTCGATTCGCTCAAATACGGCCGCGCCTTCATGTTCGCGCACGGCGTCGCCGAGCAGACGTCCGAGCAGGCGAATGTCCTCGATGAGGGATTCGTCGCCTTTCGCCGCCTCTTGCTCGGCGACCGTCGCCGGAGCGAGCGGG
This sequence comes from uncultured Methylocystis sp., assembly GCA_964498975.1. Lineage (GTDB taxonomy): Bacteria > Pseudomonadota > Alphaproteobacteria > Rhizobiales > Beijerinckiaceae > Methylocystis. Next base: position 10,737 of record CAZCJY010000076.1, on the reverse strand, counting down.
ATCGGCTTTTCCTGGGCCTGCGCCTCGACCTGCATGATGCCTCGTGACCCTCAAAATCCCCCAGCGCCCGCGTGGGCGCCCCGTGGCCAGCTATAGCAGGCTTGAGGCGCCTTTTCGATTCAGGAGGCAATATTCCATAACGCGGACGGTCCGCGCGGCGGAAGTCTTTGTGCGACGCGCCTCGCGAGGGCGCTAGAA
>CAZCJY010000076.1:0-10529 GCA_964498975.1 uncultured Methylocystis sp. | reverse complement strand
GAAATCGAACGGGCCGGGTTCTGCGCGATAGTATTTTCTGAAATCTGTCGGGGCGAGCATTTGGCGGCAGGGTTTCGACAGCTGACGCATGCGCCGCTTGAGGCAATTTTCCATTTCGAAAATAAAAACGGTGTTGCCGCCGCAAAATCTATAGGCGTCGTCTCGACAGGCGTCCTGCTCGTCGACCATGTCTTCGGCGGTGTTTCCCGCCCATGTATTTGTCCCACGGCTTTGGGCCAGCGCCGGCGAGAGACCGCCGATTAAGCAAGAAACCATGAGGGCTATGATTTTCTGCATCCGATCCTCGCGTCAGAGCCCGCGGACAAGAGCCGACATCCGCGGATTTCTCGCCTCAAAGCTTGGGGCAGGGGCGGCCATTTGACAAGGTAGCGGGCGCGATTGACGCTTGTTCGACGCCGTTCCGCCGCTTATAGACTCCCGCTGCCCATTTCTCAGTCATCCCGCTTGTCGCGGGGCAAACGGTCCACGCCATGCTCGACACCATGGAAATCCTCATCTTCGCGGCGGTCGGCTTGGTCTTTGCGCTGGGCCTTGTGGCCTTTTCGCGCTGGTCCGGCATGGCCGCGGCGCGTCTTGCGGCCTATGCGCTGATCGCGCTTTGCTTTCTCTATGTCGGCTTCGCCTTGCGCGCCGAAGAACCCGCCGCCTGGGTCGGGTTCGAAATGACCGGCGTCGCCGTCTTCGGCTCGCTTGGCGCCATGTCGATCATCGGCGCGCCCTGGTGGGTCGTCGTAGGCTTCGCGCTGCATCCGCTTTACGCGATCTATTTCCATTATGTCGGCGCTGGCTCCGAATTCGCGCCGGCACCTTTTGTCGTCGCCAACGTGGCCTTCGACGTCGCCATGGCGCTCTTTGTGGCCTACACAGCCTTGCGCAAGAAACCGGATACGGGGGCAAGACCGGCGGCGTTGCAACGCAAGCTTGCGGCGCGCTCGCAGCATCGGGCCCAAAGCGGCGACACGGGAGGCGCAGCGTGAACGCGCCGACGCACGCCAACGCTGACTGTTTCATTCGGCGCGACTGGCGGGTCGAGGAAATCGTCGCGATTCACGATCAGCCCCTGCTTGATCTCGTCGCGCAGGCGAACGCCATTCATCGCCGCTTCCATGACGTTAACGACGTGCAGAAGGCGGCTCTTCTCTCGATCAAGACTGGCGGCTGTCCCGAGGATTGTTCCTATTGCCCCCAATCGGCGCGTCATCGCGAAGTGAAGCTCGACCGCGTCGATCTGATGGAGACCGGGGACGTGCTCGCGGCCGCCAAGACAGCGAAAGAGGCTGGCGCGGATCGGTTCTGCATGGGCGCCGCCTGGCGCTCGGCGCAGGAGGGCAAGCGTTTCGACGCTGTGCTCGCCATGGTGCGCGGCGTGCGCGAACTCGGCATGGAGGCTTGCGTCACGCTCGGCATGATCAATGCGTCGCAGGCGCAACGTCTCGTCGAAGCGGGGCTGACCGCCTATAATCACAATCTCGACACCGGCCCTGAATTTTACGGCGACATCATCACCACTCGCACCTATCAGGACCGTCTCGACACGCTCAAGGCGGTGCGCGGCGCGGGACTGGAAATGTGTTGCGGCGGCATCATCGGCATGGGCGAGAGCGTCAAGGACCGCGCCGGCATGTTGCAGGTTCTGGCGGGCTTCGATCCCCATCCCGAAAGCGTGCCGATCAACGCCCTTGTTCCGGTCGAAGGCACGCCGCTCGCGGGGCGCGCGCAGGTCGATCCGCTCGATCTCGTGCGCATGATCGCGACGACGCGCATCGTCATGCCGAAGGCGCGGGTGCGGCTCTCCGCAGGCCGCTCTTTCCTGTCGCGCGAGGCGCAGATTCTCTGTCTCGTCGCCGGCGCGAATTCGATCTTTTATGGCGAGAAGCTGCTCACCACCGGCAACGCCGGCGTGAACGAAGATGATGCGCTCTTTGCCGCTCTCGCTCCGAGAGAAGCAAGGGCCGCCGCAGCCTCCTAGGCGTCCGTCGCCGGCCCGAATATTCGCTCGAAATTTTCGCGCAGCGTGGCGTCGACGGCGCGCATGTCCACAGCGACGCCGAGATCCTTGAGGCTTGTGACCCCAAGATGCGATTCGCGCATGCCGCAAGGCGCGATGCCGGAGAAATGCGAGAGATTGGGCGCGACATTGAGCGCGATTCCGTGAAAGCTCACCCATTGTCGCAGCCGCACGCCGATCGCGGCGATCTTGTCTTCCGCCATTTCGCCGGCGGGTCCGCGCGGCTTGTCGGGCAGCGTCACCCAGACGCCGACGCGCGCGTCGCGCCGTTCGCCCGAAACGCCGAAATCGCCCAGCGTCGCGATGATCCATGACTCCAGCGCGCAGACGAAGGCGCGCACGTCGCGCTTGCGCCGCGTCAGGTCGAGCATGACATAAGCGACCCGCTGCCCCGGCCCGTGATAGGTGAACTGCCCGCCGCGCCCGGTTCGATGCACGGGAAAGCGCGCGTCGAGAAGATCGGCGTCCTTCGCCGAGGAGCCCGCCGTATAGACCGGCGGATGTTCGAGCAGCCAGACACATTCGCGCGCGGCGTCCGAAGCGATCGCGGCGGCGCGGGCCTCCATCCAGGCGACGGCCTCCGCATAGCCGACCAAACTTTCGCTGACGCGCCATTCGACCGGCGGCGCGCGTGGGCGCGCCCGCATTGCTGACGCGTCGGCGGCGCGGGGCGCGGGACCTGAGGCTTGGGTCATGAATTCAGTCTACACCTGATTTGGCCGCCCGCTTCATGTTGAGCCAGCGCGCCCGCTTGTCATCGCTTGGCCGATTTGTTAGACGCTGCGCGCCGGCGCTTCGCGTAAAGCGGAGCGCCCTTGCGGCCGTGGCGGAATTGGTAGACGCGCTAGCTTGAGGTGCTAGTTGGGCAACCAGTGGAGGTTCGAGTCCTCTCGGCCGCACCAAGCATAACGGCTTGATTGGACTTAGCTAACTGTTTTCGTTTCGGGTGCGCGCAGCCAAGTGCTACACAAGGCTGCTACACAATGGCGCTTCCGATGGCTCGTCCCCAAGCCCGTAATAACTCCCGGCACCTGCAATTCCGAAAGCGCATCCCCGAGGACGTGCTGAGCGTGCTCCGCGCAATGTCGGGCTGGAGGCGACGCGGGTGGGGACTTGCCGCTGGGGAAATCACTCTAAGCCTTGAACGGGAGCGTCGCACAGGCGAGACGGACAAGGCGACCCACGCGCGGCTGGCGGGGGAAGCTGAGCGGGTATTCTCAGAGCTGAGGCGCGGCGCTCGGGCGCTCAGTGACGAAGAGATTGCGGCGCTCGCCGGGGAGGCATATGCGCTGGCCACGCTACCGGACAAGGACGCCGGGAAGGGCGCGAGGCGCAAGAGCTTTGATCTTTCCACCTATGCCGCCGAATTGGTTGCTGCCAAAGGCATTCGCACGGACGTTGCGTCGCTAGAACGCCTCGCGACGGCGCTGGCAGGGGAGCGGGGCGCGTTAATCGAAGCGACCGCCCTCAATGAGGCGCGCGCCGGGGGAGACTACAGGACGCCGCGAGCGGCCTTCCCTGAGTGGCCCGACAGGACGCCAGCCGCCGTAAGCTCCCCCTCAAGCGGCTTGAAGCTGTCAGAGCTGGTAGAGCGGTTCCTTGCCGCCGAGCACCCGCGCATCAAGCAAATCACCAAGGACCGCTACCGGCCCGCGCTCTTGGCCTTCGTCGCCTTTACGAAGAACCCGCCCGCGAGCGCCATCACTGAGGACGACATTCGCGCCTTCAAAGAGCACCGGCTTTCCGATGGCGAGCGCACTGCCGCGACCTATTACCGGGCGGACCTGCCAGCCATCAAATCGCTGTTCAAATGGGCGACAGATAAAGAGCATCACGCAAAGCCGCTGCTATCAGTAAACCCTGCGGCGCATGTTCGGGTGCTAACGGATGCGCAATTGGGCCGCGCAGCAACGTCCCGAGACAGGTTCTATGATGAAGAGATTGTCGCCATCCTGCGGGGAGCTGTGGCGGTTCCGCCTAATCGTCGCGACGCGACGCTATCATTCGCGAAGAGGTGGTGTCCGTGGATAGCCGCTTACACTGGCGCGCGGATCGCCTCGATTACGGGCCTGCGCAAAGAGGATATTCGGAGCGAAGGAGGGGTATGGTTTTTCACCTTCCCGCCGGAGAAGGGCTGCCCGCGTTTCCGTGAGGTGCCCACGCATCAGCACTTGATTGAGCAAGGCTTTATCGAGTTTGTGGAAAGCCGCCCCGAAGGTCCGCTGTTCTACAACGTCTCACGCAGGGTCCGGGCCAATGCGTCGGCGTCGCCCGCACAAATCAGGGCGCACAAGATAGCGGAATGGGTTCGCAAAGAAATAGGCATAAGGCGCAAGAGTGTTGATCCCAATCACGGCTGGCGACACACTTGGAAAACGCGGGCGATGGATACTGGTATCTTGGAAAGCGTTAGCGACGCCATCACTGGGCATTCGCTCCGTGCAAAAGGTCCGGCCCGCTCGGTATATGAGCACCCGACGCTGAAGGTGCTCGCGACGGCGATGCGCCAGTTTCCACGCTATGAGATTTGACGACGATAGTAGACATAGCACACGGAGGCCGATCTTGACCGTTACGATGGGAACTCAGCTTGTCGGAGTAAAGCGATGCCCACATTGCAGCGTGGCGCATCCCACATTACAGCGACTTTGGGGAACAGGTTCGCCCATAAAGGGCGCCGTTTACGAAGGTCGTGAGCAAAGTGAATGCGGGCGTATGTGGGCAGTGTTCGCCTGTCAGTCTTGTGGAGGCGTCGTCTTATGCGCGTCTTGTCATTATCAACAGCCTGCCCCGCATGTTCCCCCGAAACCGTGCGGAAAGCCCAACGAAGTAATATTGATGTTTCCCAGCGCGCCGACTGTAGATGATGACCTGCCGGAGCGAGCCAGAAATTACCTGCGCCAAGCCATTGAGTCCATACATGCTCCAGATGGCGCGGCGATTCTTGTTGCGAGTGCGGTTGATGCGATGCTGAAGGATAAGGGATTCGATTCTGGGTCTTTATATTCGCGCATAGAAAAAGCCATTTCAGGACACGTTCTCACTCCAAGCATGGGAGAGTGGGCACACCAAATACGACTAGATGCAAACGATGTGCGCCACGCTGATTTGGACAATCCGCATAGAACGCCAAACGAAGCCAAACAACTGATAGAGTTTGCCAAAGCGTTGGGACAGTTTCTTTACGTTCTCCCTGCGCAAGTAGCAGCGGGGCTAAGAGCGTCTTCTTCTGGCTCAGTCTCTTCGTCGGCAACATGACGCGACTTGACGCCACTCAGGGACTTTCCCAAGGCGCTCTGGAGGCTATTTCGTTTCGGCAGACTTTCGACCATCAATCACGATGCAATAGCGCGCGTGGATTGACCACCCCAACACGCTGTTGCATGAAGGCAAATCCTTATGCCCCCCGTTATGCTATATCTCTTAGCTAGTATCTCTTAGCCAATGGAGTTGTGAAGGAAGAACACCCCTCGACCACTGAAGGCTTTAAGCGACACTTTGAGTTGGTTGTCGTTCTCACTCCCTACAGCAATGAGATGGTCGCTCAGCGCCTCGTCCCTTCACTGAGGCATGTTTGATGTAACGATATGGTAGAGGAGCACTGAGCGACTACCCTAGAGCGACCACACTAAGCGTCATAGGAGTCGGAGTAAGCAGACCGAAGAGACACAGACACAAAGATTGTCCGCCCTCTAAGCTACCCACTCGAAGCCTTCCACACCTTCGCCGGTATCCGAACGCTCGCAACATCCACCGCCGCCCGCTCCAAGCATTCCTTCGAGAAGTCTGCCGCGCTCTCAGAGACCAACACCGCGTCATGTAACGGTAGAGCCGTAACGCCCGCGTCGCGCAACATCCTCAAAGCCTCTAGCAGAATGTCCGACTCTGTGCGGAACAGAGAGAAGCCTATGGGCACTCCGCTCGAGGCTCCCATACCAAGCAAGCAATGCGTGAGGCCGGGGAAGGCTTGTAGCAGGGCGATGCGCAGTTCCTTGACGGTAAGGCCCTGAGGTAGCGCCTCGCGAGTATCATCGGGCCAACGCTTCAAGTCCGGCTTAAAGAGCAGCGCGGCGATAGCGCCCTTTAGTCCTCTTCGATATTGCTGCAATCCGGGCACAGCTTGCCCGTCAAGCGAGCAAAGCAGGGCCATGTAAGGATCGGAGTCGTAGTCCAACTCGCTCCCGCCCATTGCAGACGCCAAGCGAAGAAACATCGCGTTCATGTCTGCTTCCGCAAGCCGCTCGCCGTTAATCCTTAGAGGCGTCCGCGCGTTCAGTGGTGTGGGCAATCTTCATTTTTCCTTGTTAGGAGTGGTGTTCTTCCGACGACGGTTTCGGCCATGCGTGGCCATCGTCAGCACAGGCGCGTTACCTATGCCGTTCTGTGCCCGCCCCGCCATGACGTGTCTCACAGTCCCCACTCAGCAAGCGTTGCTTCTGCGGATGTGGCGTCGTCTCGAATGCGGTAGACCGTCTGTCGGCTAAGACCTGTTGCTGCCGCCACGGCGCTAATACCCGCGTCTTGCGCGAGCATGTCGCGAACGGTCTCAAATTGCTTGCGTGAGTAGCTGGGCTTGCGTCCGCGATATTTGTTGGCGCTTTCCTCTTTGGCGTGCGCTATCCCTGCGATCTGGGCTTCCTTTGTTGCCTCTGCTTGCGCCTGAGCGGTCGCGGCCATGAAGCCAATGAGCGCGTCTCTCACAGCTTGCTGCATCGGGTCCGTGGTCGCGTCGCCGAAAGTCAGATTGTTTATGACGGTTTGCACGACAACACCGCGTCGCATGAACTCACGAATGTTGTCAGTCACGTCCCCATAATTGCGCCCCAGCCGGTCTACCCAGCGAACAACAAGGGTGTCGCCCCTTCGAAGCATATCAAAAAGCCTGCGACCTTCCGGGCGCTCAGCTAGCGGCACGGTTCGGCCTGAAACCCCTTCGTCACAAACCACAAGTTCAATCTCAAACCCCGCCGCTCGCGCTTGCTTCTCTTGGTGGGCGGAGTTCTGGTCTGAGGTGGATACGCGCGCATAGAGGATGCTTGCCATCGCGGGACACTCCTTTGTCCGTTAGGATAATGTCCGTAGACAAGCATGTCCGTTAGATCATGCCAACCTTAGTGGACAGCCTTTTGGCGCTCTGGCCGCCTGTCCGCTTTGGTATACCTCTACGGACAACGCCTCTTTTCGAAAGTCCGATGGCCTGCCCGCTCCCGGGCTGATAAATTCACTGGACGTTCAGCCTCTCCACCGCCGCGTGCCGAGTAACCGGAGTTATCAATCAATGTCTGACGACATTCACGACGATGGCGACATCATTGATCTAGCGGACCCGTCCGAATACGCGGACCAAGTTTCACAGCGCACGATGGCGTTCTGCCACTTGGCGAAGCTCACGGACACGATTGAAGACGGGACCGTCAAAGAGTTGTGTCTGACAATGCTGCGGAAGCTCAATTCGAGCATTAAAGCACCCTCGACCGCGGACGTGCGTTCTATCGACGGCGGTCCGAGAAGCTGACAGCACAGCATTGCCGCACTCATGGAAATCAGGGGGTTAGGTTTTCTGTATAGGGTGCCGCGCCTGTCCGCCCTAGGCGCTGCGCAGCCATCAGTGCCGCTGCTTCGTCCAAAGGCTTTCACGGTCCCCCGTCACCACCTCTACAACGTCGTCCACAACCTTGCGCGCGGCTTCACATGCTTTGTAGAGCGGCCCGTTTATCGTGGCGCGCGTTTCGATCCCGACAATCTTGCGGCGTATGTCGGCGAACGTCGCCAGAAGTTCCTCGCGTGGAATCAATTCGTCGCCGCGCCCCCCCCCCAGCGAAGGAGAGCAGACGGCCGTCTGGCGCGCTGAAATAGTGCGGCGTCTTTGCGCCCTTCTCACCCGTCCACTCATAGAAGCCCGATGCTGGAATGACGCAGCGCCGTGACTTGAAGGCGGAGCGAAACATTGGCTTCTGTGCGACCGTCTCTGCGCGGGCATTAAACGTCGCAGGAAGCTCACTGAGCGGCTTTTTCCACCAAGCCGGCACAAGTCCCCCCAGCGCATCGGAACAAGCGCATTGCTGCCGTCCCCAGGGCGAACAACCTCTATCTGCGTTGTGGGGGCGATGTTGTAGCGGGGCGCGAGGTTGCGCAGAGCCTGCGAGCCATGCGGCTGCCCGATTAGGTCAGCCAGGTAGTGAAGCTCAGCCCAACTGAGGTGCTGCGTGAAGCGTCCGCACATGCCCGAGGCAGCGCCCCTTTACTGTTTCTGCGCTGCAAGAATGATGCGCCGAGGGGCGGCACCTTAGCAACGAGCTTTTTTGCGCCTTCTATGTTGAAAGGCTCAAAATGATCCCCCCTCTCGGAAATCGTCGCTCGCTTTCAAATTTGAAGGGGGGCACTCCACATTGCGCGCCGCGCCGCTGCATTGTGCCTCGCGTTGGCCGGGGAGGGTGGCATGGGGGGATTTTCGCGCGCGTTATCTAGTCATACCCTCTGACAAATTTTAGTAACGCACACCGCTTTGAACCTATGCCTAAAATTTCCACATTAAGTCGTTTCGCCATATGGCAATTACCTAAAGCAAGGCGTCTCAGTGCATTAGCTTAGAGATGCTCGTATGACAATAAGCATACGAGAAGCGCTCCAATCTATACGCTATTGCTCAATGCAAATTCATCCGCGTTACTCAGTGCGCTTGCCAAGTGATTTGGCAATGCGTCGCCTCTAAGGAGTAACACCCCCATGCAACTTACATTGGACAGCATCCCGCTTACCTTCGCCGATTCACATGGCGGCGCTTTCATCGGGCTTCGCCGCTTTGGGCTTCACGTCGAGTCATGCCCTAAGGTAGCTGGCGAGGCGCGCTTTTGGATCGAACGGGAAACAGGCGCTTGGCGCGGTCGCATAGGGCCGTTGTTGTTTGTCGCTGACATTCCCACCCCCACCAAATCGAAGCGTAGCCCCTGTGGTCCTCAAAGCGAGAACGAGGACTAAGCGCAATGGCCGTCGTCATACTCAGCCCGACGCGGGCGCTCCTAGACGTGTTCGTGGGAGCACAAGACAATCCGACAAGGAAGCCGCTTAGAGTCCGCAAGCGCCTCGCGAATATCACTGAGGTAGAAGCGAAGCGCATGGAAGCGGACATAACGCGGTCGCTGCGCATCGACGGCAAGTGGACACATGTAGACGGCGACGAGAGAGACCGGCGTCGCTAAGCCATTTGACAAGCGCGCCGCGAGCGCGCGAAAATTGTGTGTTGTTCTGGCCCTATTTCTCGGACGGGCGCGACAAGCATTCTTGCTTGATTGCCCCGTTACGCTTCGCCATCTGGAGCCGATTTATGGTGTGGGCGGCAAAACGTCCCAAGAAACAAATGACTCTCAAAGAATTTTGCGAGATCGCGCAATCCGTCGTCACGATTGGCGCCGTTATCATTGGAGGCGTGTGGACATATACAATTTTCGGCAAGGAGCGAAAGCAATATCCGCATGTGAACATCGAGCATAAACTTTCTCACGTGACTTTGCCGCAAGGGGTGAATTTATTGCGAGCGGCAATGGAATTGACCAACCAAGGAAGCTCCAAACTGGTCGTCGGGAAATGGACAATTCGGGTGCAACAAATTCTGCCGGTAGAGCCCTGCATGGGAAAGGGTCCTTGCGTCGTAGACGAGATTAAGGACGCAACTCAGGCCGTAATGCGGAAGAGCAATAACTTTAGTTGGCCAATGATTGCAAAGCGGGAAGAAAATTCCTCCGATTTGATAAACATTGAGCCAGAGGAAAAGCAAACGTTTGAATTTGAGTTCGCCGTGCCACCGGAGGTGAAGGTGGCGCGCGTATACAGCTATTTTCGCAACGACCAAATTTCCACGCTGGATAGTGAGATTGGCTGGGCGATGTCTAGCTATTACGACTTTCGCGGGTCTTGCGATGGGGGGAAGAAATGAAAGCCAAATTTGGGAATGCGCTAGTTCTCATAGCGGCACTTGGTGCCCTGGGCACCAATGCGACAGCGGTGCAATTCACGCAGCAAATGCCTCCGGAAAAAGACTACTTCGATGAACGGCATCGAATGCAACATCAGCGCAAACCGGAAGAAGACCCTCCGACGAAACCGATCGGCCGGAAATGGGGTGACGGTTACAAAGCTCAAGGGCGGCCCGAGCCTGAGCCTCCGCCTAAATCACGCTAAATTGGCCAAGACCGTGACCGATGATCCGAAGCCGACAGTGGCATTGACGCGCGCTCGTGAATGCGTTGATTTGGATCAAAATGCACTAAGTGTTTTCCGCCAATTGACTGGTCGCAGATAGCGCTCCGCTATATTTACGTGAGAGCATCGGATCGTGTCAGTGCTAGTGGCAACTGGAACCTTGCGAGCACCCCGCGCGACTGCTACACATGCGCCAATTCGCTGCGCTTAAGTGAAAATAAAATCAGTTAGTTATGGCTCGCTAATCCGTGTCGAGTCCTCTCGGCCGCACCAAGCTTGAGGCGTCGTTGAACGGCTAACC
>CAZCJY010000075.1:9832-10993 GCA_964498975.1 uncultured Methylocystis sp. | reverse complement strand
TGTGGCGCATGCGCCACACTCGTTACGAATTCTTTAAGTGGGCGGTCTCCGCCGTCCGCCGTGTCGCATTTTGGTCTCAATCACGACGCCTCCTGCCATGAGCGTATCTGCGTTTAACGGCAACTTCACATATCCACGGGAAATTCCGGGAACGGTCGCATAGCGCGGCGAATCAACGCCGCGAAGGAATGGGAGAAGCGCTCTGAAGCGGCGCGGTCTCCCGTTGCAAGACGGCGGCGGGCTCGAAGAACAATGCAAGGACCGTCTGGATGCGCCCTGTCGTAGTGATGAAATCCCTTGTTATATTGACGCCTTTCTTCCCCCGCTCTTCTCAAGCAATCCGCAGAATTCTTCCCCTTCTCTGCCTTGGCGCCCTTGCTGGATGTTCGTCGACCGGTCCGCAGCGTTACGCGAGCCTTGGCGGTTCCGGCCAGATCGACCCCCGCTACGGCGTGCGCGCCAGTCCCCGCGTCATCGCCGACGGCGAGGAAGTTCCCAAAGGGGGCGGCGCCTATATGGTCGGCAGGCCTTATACGATCGCCGGCCGAACCTATTACCCCAGCGAAAAGCCCTTTTCCGCGACCGGCACGGCGTCATGGTACGGCGCGGATTTCCACGGCCGGCGCACAGCCAATGGCGAAGTCTTCGACCGCAAATCGATCTCGGCCGCTCATCCCACAATGCCGCTGCCGAGCTACGCGCGCGTCACCAATCTGCGCAACGCCCGCTCGATCGTCGTGCGCGTGAATGATCGCGGGCCCTATCATGGCGGCCGCGTTATGGACGTCTCGCAGCGGGTGGCCGAGGCGCTGGATTTCCACAGCGTCGGCACCGCGCGCGTCAAGGTCGAATGGATCGGCCGCGCCGACATCGCCGGCGACGAGGACTCGAAACTGCTTGCGACGCTGCGCGACGACGGCGTTCCGGCGACGCTCGACGGCGGAGCGGTGATGACCGCCGCTGTCGAGGAGCCGACGCAAAGAGCCGCGGCGCCGGAGCCTCCGACGCGCATTGCGTTGGATAGCGGCCAGGTCGCGGATTATCAGGCGATGGCCTATGCGCCGCAAGAGAGCGGCGAAGCCGTTGCGCCTCTCGCCCGCCCGGGCGAGGCTTACGTCGACGAAGAGCCTGTCGCCTCGACGCGCAAGGCGAAGGCAGCGT
>CAZCJY010000075.1:1795-9822 GCA_964498975.1 uncultured Methylocystis sp. | reverse complement strand
GCTCTCTTGCGGCGCATAGGCCATCGCCTGATAATCCGCGACCTGGCCGCCGGTGCGCCCCGCGTCCTTCGGCGGCCGACACGCCTCGGCGCGTCCGATCATGCGGCAGGCGTTGAACTGACCGCAGACAGAGGTTCGGCTGCGGTCTGAAGCGCGCCGCCTCACGATTGCATTTTCCGGCGCTGCGCGTCATGTTCTCCGCGCTTGGCCGCAGTCGCGGCTTCAACCGGCGGAGCGCGCCATTGCTCAAGATTGCCGTGCGAAATCTTTTTCTCATGCTGCTCGTGCTCGCCGGACTCGGCGCCGCGCCCGCGCGCGCGCAAAATTTTCAAACGAGCGTCCCCAGCGCCATTCTGATCGACGCCGGAACGAATACGGTGCTGTTCGAAAAAGGCGCCGACGAATTTGCCACGCCCGCGTCGACCGTGAAGATTCTCACGGCTGAGTTGGTCTTTCAGGCGCTGGCCGAGGGACGCCTGCAACTCACCGACGAATTCACCGTTTCCGAACACGCCTGGCGAACCGGGGGCGCGCCGGCCGGCGGATCGGCGATGTTCTTGGCGGTCAACAGCCGCGCGCCCGTGGAAGACCTCATCCGCGGACTGGTGATCGATTCCGGCAATGACGCCGCGATCACCCTGGCGGAGGGCATCGCCGGCTCCGAGGAAGCCTTCGTGATGCGCATGAACAAGCGCGCCGCCGAGCTTGGCCTCGTCAAGTCGCGCTTTGGCAACCCCTGGGGCATGGCCGGGCCGGATCAGAAGGTGACGGCGCGCGAGCTGGCGAAGCTCGCCGCTCACATCATCAAGACCTACCCGCAATATTATCGCTATTTCGGCGAGAAGGAGTTCACCTGGAACAAGATCCGTCAGCAGAACCGCAATCCGCTCCTGACGATGAGCATCGGCGCCGACGGGCTGAAGACCGGCAACATCGACAATAGCGGCTTTGGATTGGTGGGCTCCGCCGTCGAGGAGGGCAGGCGCCTGATCGTCGCCGTTTATGGCGCGAAAACCGCCAAGGAGCGGGCCGAGGAGGCGCGCAAGCTCTTGCAATGGGGCTTCCGCAATTTCGAAGAGAAAGAGCTATTCAAGGCCGGCGAGACGGTTGGGCCGGCGCAGGTCTATGGCGGCACGAAAGGCTCCGTCGATCTGACGGCGAAAGAGGACGTGAAAGTGCTGCTTCCGCGCGGCGGCAATGAAAGGCTGATGGGCAAGATCGTCTATGAGGGACCGGTCCTGGCTCCGGTCGAGGCAGGAGCGCTGGTCGGTCGCCTCGAAGTGCGACGCGGAAACTCGGTGGTGCTCGAACAGCCGTTGCAGACCGCCGAGTCGGTGGAGTTGGGATCGCTGCCGCGCCGCGCCTTCGACGCTGTTTACGAATCCGCGGCGGCGGCGATTCACGAGAAACTTTCCGGCAAGAAATGAACTTCATGGCCACGCCAGAGAGAGGCCGGTTCATCACTTTCGAGGGGGGCGAAGGCGTCGGCAAGTCGACGCAGCTCGCGCGCCTCGCCGAGCACTTGCGTGCGCGCGGAATCGAAGTGGTGACGACGCGCGAGCCGGGCGGCACGCCGAAAGCCGAGAAGCTACGCGCCGCGCTCCTTTCGGGGCGCGCCGCGCCTCTCGGGCCGCTCGCCGAAGCGGCGCTGTTTTCCGCCGCGCGCGCCGATCATGTCGATGCGCTGATCGCGCCGGCCTTGAAGCGCGGCGCCTGGGTTCTAAGCGACCGCTTCGCGGATTCGACGCGCGCCTATCAGGGCGCGCGCGGCGGCGTCTCACCCGGCGCGCTGGCGCTGCTGGAGAAGGCCGCGGTGGGCGATACGCGGCCCGACCTCACCATCATCCTCGACCTGCCGCCCCAGGAAGGCATGGCGCGCGCGGCGGCGCGGCGAGCGGAGGGCGAGGGCGCCGACCGTTTCGAGGGCGAAGACGACGCCTTTCACGAGGAACTGCGGCAGGCCTTTCTCCACATCGCCGAACGCGAGCCTGAGCGCTGCTGTGTCGTGAACGCGGCGACGCCGGTCGACGACGTCGCCAAGGCGATCAGGCAGCTCATTCACGCGCGCTTTCTCGCGCCGACGGCGCAAGCCGCGCAATGAGCCGTGAGGCTCTAAGCCCCGAAAGCGACCGCTACGAAGATGCGCCACATCCGCGTGAGACGCTGGCGCTGTTCGGCCATGCGGCGGCGGAACGCGAATTGCTCGACGCCTATCGCCGCAACAAGATGGCGCAGGCCTGGATCATCGGCGGACCCGAGGGAATCGGCAAAGCGACGCTGACATGGCGCCTCGTGCGCTTTCTCCTTGCCCATCCCGAACCCAGCGCGGCGGCTGTTCAGGAGGCGGAAAGCCTCGCGGTCCCTGCCGACCATCCGGCCGCGCGGCGCATCGCCTCGCTGGCGCTCGCCGACATTTTCCTGCTCCGGCGCGAATGGAACGAGAAGACCAAGAAGCATTTCACCGAAATCCGCATTGAGGACGTGCGCAAGATCATCCAGTCCTTCCATCAGGCGTCAGGGACGGGCGGCTGGCGCGTCGCCATTGTCGATTGCGCCGACGATCTCAATCGCGCCAGCGCCAACGCGCTGCTGAAATTGATCGAGGAGCCGCCAGAACGCTCGCTGTTTCTGCTTATCGCCCATCAGCCCGGCCGCATCCTGCCGACGATCCGCTCGCGCTGCCGCAAGCTGATGCTCGGCGCGCTCTCGCCGGAGGATACGGTCGCCGCCGTGAAGAATGTCGGGCCGCCCTGGTCCGAGGCGCCGGAGTCGGACCTTCTTGTCGCCGCCGCCCGGGCCGATGGCTCGGTGCGCGAGGCGCTGCGTCTGCTCGACGGCGACGGCGTTGCTTTCGACGCGACGCTTCGGCGCCTTTTCGAGCGCCTGCCGCAGATCGACTGGCTCGGCGCGCATATGCTCGCCGACAAGCTCACCGGCCGCGACAATGAAGCCGCCTATGAAACCTTTATGCGCGCGACGCAACGGCATCTCGACGCGCGGGTGCGCGCATTGGCGGGAAGCGGCGCACCGCCGGCGCGGCTTGCGGGCTACGCCCGCGCCTGGGACGAAATCCGCGACGCCGCGCGCGAGACCGAGGTCTTCAACTTCGACAAGCGGGCGCTGGTGCTGGGGGTTTTTGAGAGGCTGGCGCGGGCGGAGGGCGGTTAGCCGTCATGGCCGCACTTGTCGCGGCCATCCACGACTTGGTCTTGCCGCCTCGCAGGGTTTTCGCGTGGATGGCCGGCTCAAGGCCGGCCATGACGGAAGGGAGGTTAGCTCGCGTCCTTCCCCACCGCTTCCTCGACAAGCTGCATCACCACAGCCGGATCGCGCGGAAATCCGGCGCGGATCCATTTCGCTTGCAGCGTTTTCAGCGCCTCGCCCAATTCCTTGCCCGGCGCGACGCCGCGCGCGATGAGGTCAGCGCCCCTGATCGGGAAGGCCGGCGCCGGCGTCTCGTCGAGATAACGCGCGGCTTCGAGCCAATCCGCGTCGTCCGGCGCAGCGGCGCTTTCGGCCTGCGCCAGCGCCAGCGCGTCGGCGGCGGCGCGCGAACCGCGAAGAAACAGCATTTCGCGCAGATGCGAGACCGGCGGGGGCGTCTCGCGGCCGTGCAGCGGCGCGAGCGTGCGCGCTGCGTCGGCAAGACGCGCGAATTCGTCGTTGGAGAGCCGCAACCGCTCGCGCAGCCGTTCGGCGTCCTCGACCGTCTGCACCGCGAAGGCGGCTAGGCGCAGCACGGCGTCCGCCGCCTTGCCCTGCGCCGTTTCCTGATCGGCGAGCCGTTGCAGCCGCGCGGGATAGCCCATGCCGAGGATCACTTCGATGACGCCAGCGTGAGACATGGCGCGCATGACTTCCGGCGCGCGGCGTGCAAGCAGCAGCTTCATCAGCTCGGCGCGGATGCGTTCGCGCGAAAGGCGCGCCAGCCTTTCGCGCGCGATGATCGATTCATGCAGCCCCTCGCGGTCGAACGGACCTTCGCCATGCGAGGCGTTGAAGCGGAAGAAGCGTAGAACGCGCAAATAATCCTCGCGAATGCGCGTCGCGGCGTCGCCGATGAAGCGGATGCGCCGCGCCTCAATGTCCGCGAGCCCGCCGGTATAATCGTGCAATTCGCCGTCGGGCGTCAGGGACAGGGCGTTGACGGTGAAGTCGCGGCGCTTGGCGTCCTGCTCGAAATCGCCGCCGAAGCGCACCTTGGCGAAACGCCCGTCGGTCTCGACGTCCTCGCGCAGCGTCGTCACTTCGAAGGGCGTCGCGGCGACGACGATCGTCACCGTGCCATGGTCTATGCCGGTCGGCACGCCTTTGAGGCCCGCATCGCGCGCCGCTTCCAGAACAGCCTCGGGCAGGGCGGTCGTTGCGAGGTCGATTTCATGCGGCGGGAAACCGAAGAGCGCGTCGCGCACGGCACCGCCGACGACGCGCGTCTCGCCGCCCGTCTTGGTCAGCGCGACGAAAAGCGTCGCGAGGCGCGGATCGTCGAGCAGCCGCTGCGCCGCGTTCATTCGAAGCGGCCCGGCTTGAGTTTTCCGTTCTCGACATGGGCGGGCACATAGGCGCCCTGATTGAGCCGGGTGAGGCCCAGCGTCACCATGCCGACGATGGCGACGACGAGGCCCGCGATCGTCAGGAGCGACACGATCCGGCCATGCCACAATTCGCGCACGAAAGGCCAGCGCCGTTGCAGCAGATGGAATAGCGCATAGGCCGCAAAGGGCGTGAGAAAGAGCAGGGCGGTTTCGACGATTGCGCGCCACATGGGCGAAAAGGCCTCGCGGGAGGGAATTTGAGCCGGCGATTATACACGCAGGCTGACTACTAAGGACGGCGTTAATGGGAACGAGCGGGACAAGTCAGTTCTGACCCTCGAACCTTGCCTGGCTGTTAACGAACGCCGAAAATGGCCGCGTTCTGGCGGCGCTTGCGCTTGAATTGTCGATGGGCGCGCACCAAAATATCGCTTGGCCATAATTCCCGCCCCTTCGCCGTTGAATATTTCCGCCAAAGACGATCCATAGCGCGGGCCGTTTCGCGATCGACAAAAGCCTGCGGCGGAATAGGGTAGCTCCGCCTGCGGCGCGCCGCGATTCTCCAAGCCAGCTGACCCCGAGCAAGCAGAAAATGACCTCACTCGAATCCACGCCGACCTCGCTCGAGACAGCCGTCGCCCAATCCGCCGAACGCGCGCTGGATCACATCGGCCGCGCCCGCGCCGCGATCGGCGCCGTCATCTTCGGCCAGGACGCAGTGGTCGAACAGGCGCTGGTCACTATCCTTGCTGGCGGCCATGGGCTGCTTGTCGGCGTGCCGGGGCTGGCCAAGACGAAGCTCGTCGAGACGCTTGGCCGCGTGCTCGGACTCGCCGAGCAGCGCGTGCAGTTCACGCCCGATCTTCTGCCCGCCGACATCATCGGCTCCGAAGTGCTGGAGGAAGCCGCCGACCGCTCGCGTTCTTTCCGCTTCATCAAAGGGCCGATCTTCACGCAGCTCCTGATGGCGGACGAAATCAACCGCGCTTCGCCGCGCACGCAGTCGGCGCTGCTGCAGGCGATGCAGGAGCACCATGTCAGCGTCGCCGGCAAGCGCTACGACCTGCCGCGCCCCTTCCATGTGCTGGCGACGCAGAATCCGCTGGAGCAGGAGGGCACCTATCCGCTGCCGGAGGCGCAGCTCGACCGTTTCCTGATGCAGATCGACGTGCATTATCCCGATCGCGCGGCCGAACGTCGCGTGCTGCTGGAGACGACCGGCGAGAAGACCACCGAAGCGAGCCAGGCGCTCGACGCCGAAGAGCTGATGGCGACGCAGCGTCTCGTGCGCCGGCTGCCCATCGGCGATCAGGTCGTGGACGCGATCCTGGATCTCGTGCGCGCCGCGCGGCCGGGAGAGGGCGATCCTTCGATCGCGGCGCATGTCGCCTGGGGCCCGGGACCGCGCGCCGCCCAGGCCTTAATGCTCGCGACACGCGCCCGCGCGCTCGCCACCGGCCGCCTCGCGCCGTCGCTCGATGATGTCGCCAAGCTCGCCGCGCCAGTGCTGCGTCACCGCATGGCGCTGAATTTCGCCGCGCGCCGCGAGATGAGCGTCTCCGACGTCATCGACAAGCTCGTCGCGCGGATCGGGTGAGATGAGCCTTTCCGCCGGCGTCGCAACGCGTTGGTATGACCCCGCGAAACGTGAGCCCGCCGACGGCGCGGCGGCGGCCGATCTTGCGAGCCGGATGCCCCGCCTCGTCGCCCGCGCCCGTGAGATCGCGGCGAGCCTGGCTTACGGCGTGCACGGCCGCAAGCGGGCGGGCGTCGGCGAAACTTTCTGGCAGTATCGGCCCTTTGCGTCCGGCGAGGCGGCGCATCGCGTCGACTGGCGCCGCTCGGCGCGCGGCGATCAGCTTTACGTTCGCGAGCGCGAATGGGAGGCCGCGCACGACTACTTCCTCTGGATGGATTGCTCGCCCTCCATGGCCTTTGCATCGTCGCTCGCTTCGGACGACAAGCTTTCGCGCGGCGTGATCTTGGGTCTCGCGCTCGCCGACGTGCTGGTGCGCGGCGGCGAGCGCGTCGCGGCGCTGGGCCTCATCGCGCCCGTCTCGGCGCGCGACGTGATCGACCGACTGGCGCGGGCGCTGGCTGAGAACGCGGCCGGGATGGCGCATGACGACCTGCCGCCGCAGGCGCCGCTGCGTCCGCGCGCCCGCGTCGTGCTGATCTCGGATTTCCTCACTGAGCTCGACGCCCTGACTGCACGGTTACGGCGCTTCGCCGACGCCGGCGCCTCGGGCGCGCTATTGATGGTCGTCGATCCCAGCGAAGAGAGCCTGCCCTTCGCGGGCGAGACAATCTTTGTCGACACCGACGGCGGGCCGGCCTTTCACGCCGGCGACGCGCGGAGCCTACGCGCGGCCTATGCGCGCCGCTTTCAAGCGCATCGCGATTCCGTGCGCTTCGCGGCGCAGCGCGCCGGCTTTCAGTTCCTGCAGCATCACACCGACCGGCCAGCCGCCGAAGCGGCGTTGGCGCTCGCCATGGGCCTGCTCGGAACGGGTTCATTCGGCGTCGAGGAGCAGCGCTGATGTTTTCCTTCGCCGCGCCGCTGGCGCTTATCGGCCTGGCGACCTTGCCGCTCGTCTATTGGCTGTTGCGCGTGACGCCGCCGCGTCCGCGCGAAATCGTTTTTCCGCCGACGAAAATCCTGCGCGAGCTGAAGCCTGACGAAGAAACGCCGTCGAAGACGCCCTGGTGGCTGCTGGCGCTGCGCCTCGCGCTCGCCGCCGCGCTCATCCTCGCGATGGCGGGACCGGTCTGGGCGCCCGCCGGCGGCGTTATCGCGACTTCGGCGCCGACTCTGATCGTCATTGACGACAGTTGGGCGGCGGCGCCGTCGTGGGATCGCCGCCTTTCCGCCGGCGCGTCGATCATTGACGCCGCCAACCGCGCCAGCGCGCCAATCGCGCTCGCCCTTGCTTCTGAAGGGGCTGCGCCCACACTTAGCGACGGACCACGGGCGATAGAGAAGCTTCGCGCGGCGCGACCGAAGCCCTATCTCCCAGATCGCAAGGCGACGGGCGAGCGGGTCGCGGCATTCGCCCATGCGCATGCTGGCGCGCGCATCGTTTGGATCAGCGACGGCCTCGCGCAAGGCGACGCGGCCGGCTTCATCCGAACGGTGAAAGAAGCGACGGGCGCCGGCGTCGAGGTCTATGTGGACGATCACCCGCCGCGCGCGCTTGCCGCGCCGGTCAATGACGCCGCATCGCTCAGCGTTGACGTCTTGCGCGTCGGAGAAATCGCCTCAGCCGTCGTGATCGCGGTTGATGCGAAGGGCAGAACGATCGGCCGCGCCAGCGTCGACTTCGGCGGGGCGCCGCGCGCCAAGGCGAAAATCGACCTGCCGGTTGAACTGCGCAACGACGTGAGCCTGTTGCGCATCGAAGGCGAGAACTCCGCCGGCGCCGTGGCGCTGCTCGACGCGCGCTCGAAAGTGAGGCGCGTCGCGCTCGTCGGCGGCGTTGGCGAGCCGGGGGC
>CAZCJY010000075.1:0-1785 GCA_964498975.1 uncultured Methylocystis sp. | reverse complement strand
CTTCGACGAGGCGCAGCCGCTGCTCTCGCCGCTCTACTATCTCGAAAAAGCGCTCGCGCCTTTCGCGCAAGTGCGGCAGGCGCGTCCAGGCGTCGTCGATCCGGTGCAGACGCTGCTCGCGGAGCACCCTAACGTGGTTGCGCTCGCGGATGTCGGACTGGCGCCGGGCGAAACCTTTGACACGCTGTCGCGCTTTGTGGAGGAAGGCGGAACGCTCGTGCGCTTCGCTGGCCCCCGGCTCGCCAACGCCGCCGACGAACTGCTGCCCGTGCGATTGCGCCGCAACGGCCGCGTGCTTGGCGGCGCCCTGTCTTGGGAAGAGCCCAAGGCGCTGGCGGAATTCGACGCCGCGAGTCCGTTTTTCGGACTGCCGGCTTCGAAAGACGTCACGATCCAGAGACAGGTTCTCGCCGAGCCCGATCCGGGACTTGCGAGCAAGACCTGGGCGCGTCTTTCCGACGGCACGCCACTCGTGACGGCGGAGCGGCGCGGCAAGGGGCTCATCGTGCTGTTTCACGTCAACGCCGACGCGAGCTGGTCGAATCTGCCGATCTCGGGCCTCTTCGTCGACATGTTGAAACGCATCAGCGCGATGGCCGGAGACTCGACCCGCCTCGCCGGCGACGATGAGAGCGCCGCGACCGCCAGCGATCAGGCCGCGCTCGCGCCGCTGCGCGTTCTCGATGGATTCGGCGCGCTCGGCGCGCCCGGACCCGCCGCGCAGGCGATCCCCGCGGATTTCGCCGGCCCGGCGAGCGCCGAGCATCCGCCGGGGCTCTATAGCGGGGGGGAGGCTTTCGTCGCGGTGCAGACATTGCGCGCGGACGATGAGATCACCGCTTTCGATTTCGCGGGAGCTGGACTTAGCGCCGGCCCGTTGCGCGCTGGCGCGCCGGTGGATTTGCGCGGACCATTGCTCGCCGCGGCGCTTGCCGCCTTTATCGCCGACGCGCTGATCGCGCTGGCGCTCGCCGGCAAGTTGCGGCTGCGTCCGCTGGGCGTCGCGGCGGGCGCGCTCCTTATGTTCTGCGTAACGGCGCCGATGGATCGCCTCCGCGCCGAGCCTGCGCCAAAGCCGACCGTTACGCAGCGCGACAAGGAAGCCGCGCTGACGACGCGCCTCGCCTATATCGCCTCCGGCGACGCCCGCGTCGACGAAGTGTCGCGACTGGGGCTTGAGGCGCTTTCCAAGGCGCTGTCGCTGCGTACTTCCTTTTCGCCGGGCGATCCCGTCGGCGTCGATCCGGCGAAGGACGAACTCGCCTTCTATCCGATGCTCTATTGGCCGATCGTCGCCAACGCGCCGCAACCCGCCGCCAAGACCGTGGCCAAGGTCGCCGCCTATATGAAACAGGGCGGCACTGTCATTTTCGACACGCGCGACGCTCTGGCGCAGCGCCCCGGCGGCGCGGCGACTCCCGAGACGCAATGGCTGCGCGAACTCACCAAAGGCTTGGATGTTCCCGAACTCGAAGTTCCGCCGCGCGATCACGTCATCACCAAGACCTTCTATCTGCTCGACGGCTTCGTCGGCCGCTACGCCAATGGCGAAACATGGGTGGAGGCGCTGCCGCCCGAGCCGAAAGACCAGGCCGCGCGTCCCGTGCGCGCCACGGACAGCGTGTCCGCGATCGTCATCACCTCCAACGACCTTGCGGCCGCATGGGCGCATGACAAACGTGGCCAGCCGCTGTTTCCCTTGACGCCCGGCGGCGCGCGGCAACGCGAACTCGCCATTCGCGGCGGCATTAATCTCGTGATGTATACGCTGACCGGGAACTACAA
>CAZCJY010000074.1:0-11063 GCA_964498975.1 uncultured Methylocystis sp. | reverse complement strand
CCTCTCCGCCAGTAGAATCTTCTAATATATTGGTATAATTATACTTTATATGTTTAATTCGCGTGCGATCTATGGCGTATATCGACAAGTCGGATAAAGGCGCGGCGCGCCGTCGACACATTAAGCAGAGGCGGGGTCAGATGCGTCGAAGCGGTCTCGCTATTATTGCCTTCATTGCTTTTGGCGTCGGCGCCCTTTCGCCAGCATCGGCGCAGGAGACGCCGAAGGACATCATCGCTGCGCATATTCGAAGCCAGGGTTACTCCTGCGATGGGCCGCAGAGCGCGAAACGCGATCTTCGCGCCTCAATTCCCGAAGAACCCGTTTGGCTTCTGAAATGCAGGAACGCCAGCTATCGCGTGCGCCTTATCCCCGACATGGCGGCGATCGTCGAACCAATTGATTGAGCGTCAGCAGATGGCGTCCCTTCGGTCGACCCGCACCGCTTCGCCTGTTCGCCAAGCGGATCGCGCGAACCTTGCATGGCGTCCATGAGCTCGAAGAACCAATCAAGAGGAAGACATGAGCCGTCTTCACCTGCACCCTGAAAATCACCTCGTGGCGCGTATCGGCTGGTTAAGAGCCGCGGTGCTCGGGGCCAATGACGGCATCGTCTCGACCGCGAGCTTGATCGTCGGCATTGCCGCCGCGGCCGCGACGCAGAACGATGTCTTGCTTGCGGGCGTCGCTGGACTCGTGGCCGGCGCCATGTCGATGGCCGCAGGCGAATATGTGTCCGTCAGTTCGCAAGCCGACACTGAGAAAGCTGATCTTGCGCGCGAACGCAGGGAGCTCGTCGAGAATGTCGAGTTCGAACGAGAGGAGCTTGCCGCCATTTACGTCAAGCGCGGCCTCAATCAATCGCTCGCAGGGCAGGTCGCGGAACAATTGATGGCGCAAGACGCTCTAAGCGCCCACGCGCGCGACGAACTCGGTATATCCGAACTCACCGCCGCGCGTCCGGTTCAAGCCGCGCTGACATCGGCCGCAACGTTTTCCCTAGGCGCCGCGATGCCCCTGCTGATGGCGGTTGTGTCGCCCGAGGATGCGCTCGTCCCCAGCGTATCCGCAGCATCCTTAGCCTTTCTCGCCTTGCTGGGCGCAATCGGAGCAAAACTGGGCGGCGCCCACGTCTTGCGCGCGACAGCCCGAGTGACGTTCTGGGGCGCGCTGTCGATGGCGCTCACGGCCGGCATCGGCAAATTATTCGAAACGGTTGTTTAGAAAACGCCGGCGGCGCGCCGAGGCGAATGCCGGCAAGAGATTTCGAACAAGGCTCTTTCCCTCCGCCAAAATTTTCGCGATCATCCGCTCCCTCGCTCTTCGAGCCTTCCGCGATGACCCAAGCCTTCGACGGCGACGATGTCGAAACATTGAGAGGTCTGCTGCTCGCGTTGGAAAAGGCGCAGCGCTCGCCGCCGGAGCCGATCTTCGTCGCCGTTGACGAGCTTGCGCGTCTCCTCAACAGGTCGGGATCGGAAATCCTGCAAGACCTCGATACGCTTGCCAGCTTGAATTTTATCGAGGGGCCCGGCGCCTATCGGGAAAGCGACTGGCTGTTTCGGCGCCTCACCCGCCGCGGCGCGGTTTTGGCCGACTTGGTGCGCGACCCGAGCGATTGGCGCAAGGCGATCGAAGCCTATGCGCCGTTCTTGGCGCGCTGACCGCATTCCGCCCATGTCCGGCGCCACCAGGCGGCCGCTTCCCGTCGGCGCGCCTTGATAAGCTGCGTGAACTCCGTGAGTCGAAGACTGAAGCGGTCATTCGGCGCCAGCGCCATATAACGCTCGGCGATCTCGGTGACGAGGATGTCGGGCTCGAGGCGCTCGACCAAACCCCAATCGACATTGGCGGACCAGACGAAAACAAGCTCCCGCGCAGTCTCCGCGAGTTGCGCCGTCAAGCGATCATGGCCGACGCTGGCGAATGAGTCGCCGAAAAGCAAAATCTTCTTGTTGTTGGGCGCGTCCTCGTTTCTGAAAATCACATGGGCGCCGACATGGATGTCGCCACCGTGAAGGGGGGTCTCGAGAATGCGGGCGATCCCATTGACGTAAACGCGCTGTGCGCCGGCGATCCAATCTATCTCGCGCACGCTCTCCCATAGAGGCGGATCAAATTTGCTTCCAAGATCCATGATCTTGTTAAGCGCTTGAGCGGGCCGTGTCGCGAGTCCGGCGTTTGGCGCCAGATTGAGCGCATCGCACAATCGCTCATAGGCAAGGAGAGAGCCTTCGGGCGTCCAATGCGTGTCCGTGCGCCAATAGAGGTCGACGTCGTCACGCATCTCGCGCATCGGCGACACGAGATCGACCCAGCCGAAGGCGCCGGCGTTTTCTTTGAACAGCGTTTCGAGTCGGATCGCGGGAGCAAGATCAATATCGACCAGCGGGCAGGCTTGCTTATGCCCGTAGATCGTCAGCTTTTCGGGCGCGACAAGATGCGCATAAGCGATGCCCAGCGCGTCGCAACGTCGCCGCCGTTCGACGATGGCGTCGCGCCAGCGGCGTAGATTGGCGTCGGGCAGATGGCCGCCGTCGCGTTCATAGAGCGTCGTGACGAAATTCGTTCCCCCCGTGAGGAACAGCCATCCGTCGCGGCCTTCGTGAACGATGAGTTCGCTCACGGCGCGAGACCTGATGCATGATTTGGCGCGGGCTTGCGCGCGTAAAGAATTGTCGCGGCGGCGAGTTCGAACAGTTTCTCGCGGGGCAATTCGCGCGCCCAGGGCTTTTCGAGCAGCGGGCCGGGAAAAGCGATCAAATCCTCGACGCGCGTGCGCAGAAACTGCTTACGCGCGCGTGGCGAAAGCCCCTGCGACCATGATCGCAGCTGCCAGGCGATCGCCCAGATCGGGTGAGTCGGTCCCGTCACCTCTTGGCGTTCGATCGTGAGATGCGGTTCGAAGAGCGCGCGCAGCCCTTCATGAGTCATGTTGAAATAATGATGCGGATAGCCGTGGAGCGGCTGAAGGAACGGCGCGCAGCATTTCAGCCAGCCGCCCGGCTTGATGACGCGTGCGATCTCGGCGGCGCAGCGGAACGGATCCTTCACATGCTCCAGGACGGCGATGGAGATGACGCCCTCGAAAGAATCATCCTTGAACGGAAGCCGGTCGGCGACGCCGATCACATCCGTCGTCGGATAATCCATCATCTCGAAATTGACGACATTGCTGTAGTAGACGGGGCGATAACCGGCGCCGACGTCTAGGATCAGGCCATCGGCGCAGCTTTCGATGAGGCCGATGGTCTCGTCGTCATAGCCATTCTCACTGATCGGCATGTCGTCCATGAGATCTTGCGCCTGGCGCGCCGAGTCATCGAGAAAGCAATATTTGCCTGACGCAGTGAGCGGCCTTTGCGGCTCCAGGAGCGCGGGCTTGAGCGCGGCGAGCTTTCGCGCGCGGATCGCAGGAAGGACAAATTCCTCGTCCGCCACTTTCTGGCGGCGGCCTTCAATGCGTCCGAATTTCTTGAAATGAATCCAGCCGGAAGCGATCTTGCCGAGACGGACCGCTTCGGCGACATCAGGGTTAACCGCCAGATAAGCGTTTTCGTCGAATGTTTCGGGGGTGGGCGACACTTGCAACGGCGCCGTCTGAAAAGGATTGTTCATAAGGGATTGTTCATGGAGACGGCGCCAAAAAGCATTGCGAAGTCAGCCCGAGGCGACTGTTAGCATATGCGGCCGCCTCGGAAAACATGCCGGGGTCGCTCGGATTGAGTTCGGGCTTACCGGCCAGTCGTTAATGTGACGCGAACATTCGATTCGGACTTATAGCGATGCAAGCGAACCAAGCCTCGAGGTCAGCTTCAAGAGATGCGCCGATCGCCGTCGAGTGCTTCTATCGATACGGATACAGGGGCCGGCCAATGCTCGCGATTCGCGCGCCCTTTCCGATGGGAGCGGACGGGACGGAAATCATTGGACATGTAATCGAAGCGCATGCGCGCCAGCATGTCGTCGTCGCCGTCTCGCGCCAGATTTCGGGGCCGATCCATCGCGGTGAGCCGATCGGCGTCGAAGTGCGCGACGCTGTCTGCGCCGAGGCGCCCGACTGTCGAGGGTCGAGCGTAGGATGACGAAGATATTGGGGCTCGGACATAGTCATATCGTCGCGATCGCGAAAGGATGTTACGAGCTGCAGGACGAGGGATTTTGCATCGCCGGCGCGCCTATCCTTTCGCGCTTTATCTATCTTTACGAACCAGAACTGATGCCGACTCTGACGGAGTATAATGAAAGCGCCAGACTCAACCCTCGTCTTTGCCAGATCATCGAGGATGAACGACCGGATCTCGTCGTCTTGTCGGTTGGCGGCAATGAGCATATCGCTCTCTCGGTAACGCAGCCCGCCGAGCGGTTCGATTTCATTCTCGGCGCCGAGCCGGATCTGGAGGTCGAGCGTGGGGCGACCCTTCTGCCGGAGGCCGCGATTCGCGAGACATTGCGAGAAAAGATGGTCCCGACGCTCTCGGTCATCGAGGCGATCAGGGATGAAATCGACAGGCCGCTCGTTTGCCTCGAACCGCCGCCGCCTTTGCCCAATTCGCAAATTCTCGCCTTTCCGCAGGAGTTTTTCCGCAAGTCGTTCGATCAGCGAAAGCTTTCGAGCGAGCTTTTTCGCTACAAGATGTGGCGCACGCAATCCGCGCTCTATCGTGAAATTTGCGCGCGGTGTGATATTATGTTCGCGCCTGCGGCCCCGGAATTCATCGAGCCGCCGGGGGTGCTGGCGCGCGCCGCCTGGGGCGGCGACGCTTCGCACGCCAACGCGCTCTTCGGCCGGCGCATGATCGAGCGCGCCGCGGAATTGGTCGCGTCTCGACTGGTCAGCGGCGAATGACGATGAAATCCCATCCCTATTCGAAGCTTCCCGATCACGCCTATTGGCGGCGCGCCGTCGTGGAAGTCGCGCCCGGCGAGATTGATCCGCTCATTGACGCGCCGTTTCGTTTTGGCGCGCGCGATCAGGTCGCGACGGCGGGAAGTTGCTTCGCCCAGCATATCGGCCGCTATTTGAAATCGAGCGGCTGCAACTATCTCGTCACGGAGAAGCCGCATCCGTTCATTGGTCCGCAGGCGACGGATGTTCTCAATTACGGGCTCTATACGGCGCGCTACGGGAATATATATACGAGCCGGCAATTGCTGCAGCTCTTCGATCGCGCCTATGGGCGCTTCAGGCCGAAGGAAAATTATTGGCGCGAAGGCGCGGCTCAAATCATCGATCCGTTTCGCCCGCAAATCCAGCCCGGCGGCTTCAATTCCGCGCGTGAACTCGACCATGACCGCGAGCGTCATTTCCAGGCGGTGCGCGCGGCGTTCGAGACGCTTGACGTCTTCGTGTTCACGCTGGGACTGACCGAAACATGGCGTTCGCGCGAGGACGGCGCGGTCTTTCCGCTTTGTCCAGGCGTGGCGGGCGGCGACCACGCGCCTGCGAGACATGAGTTCATTAATCTTAGCGTCGACGCGGTCGTCGCCGACATGACGGCTTTCATCGAGCGATTGCGGTCGGTCAACCGCAGCGCCCGCATCATTCTGACCGTCTCGCCGGCGCCGCTTGTCGCGACTGCTGAGCCGCGGCATGTGCTGGTTTCGACCGTCTATTCCAAATCCGTGCTGCGCGTCGCTTGCGAAACGCTGACGCGCTCACTCAAGCAAGTCGCCTATTTTCCCTCCTATGAAATCGTCGCGGGCGGCTATGCGCCGATCGACTATTTCGCGCCGGACAGGCGCAGCGTCACGCAAGAAGGCGTCGCTCATGTCATGCGCGTGTTCGAGCGCCATTTCATCAAGCGCAACGCGGCCGAAGAAGCGCTGCGGGGCGCCATTCGCGCCTTGACGCCGGCCCGCGCCGCGCCAGCTGACGATCCGGTCGCCGCCGCGGTGAAGCTGATGTGCGACGAGGAAGCGCTCAGTCTGGAGCGGATCGAAGCCGCGCGAAGCACCCATGAAGGCGCACAAGCCGACATTGCGTCCGGCGCAATCACGCGCAGCGGTCTAGGAGAAGAATTTGCCGCGCGGGAAACGCTCGCCGACGAGGCCGAGCGCGAGACTGACCGCCCCGAAGCAGATAACCAAAGGCTTGTTGATTAGCTCTGTTTCGTAGCTCGCGTAATAGGCTGAGCGCAGTCATTCGACGAGATGAAGCAGCGGATTGTATGGGCCCCTGTCAGAGGCGGATCACGCCTTTCGACTTGAGATAGGCGATGATCTGCTCGGCGATAGCTTCCGGCGTATCTTCCGCCGAACTCATCCGCAATTCCGGCGCTTCCGGCGCTTCATAAGGCTGGTCGACGCCGGTGAAGTTTTTGATCTCGCCGGCAAGCGCCCGCTTGTATAGGCCCTTGGGATCGCGCGCGACACAAACGTCGAGCGGCGCGTCAATGAATATTTCGATGAACTCGCCACCCTCGACGAGAGCCCGCACCATTTGCCGCTCCGCTTGGAAGGGCGAAATGAAAGCGCAAAGAACGATCAATCCTGCATCGACCATTAATTTTGCGACTTCGCCGACGCGTCGAATGTTTTCGACGCGGTCAACTTCGGTGAAGCCGAGGCCTTTGTTGAGCCCATGCCGGACATTGTCGCCATCCAGCATGAGCGTATGCGCGTGGTGCTCGACAAGCTTCGACTCGACGAGATTGGCGATTGTCGACTTGCCGGCGCCGGAGAGTCCGGTGAACCACAGGATCGCCGGCTTCTGGTGTTTGAGCCGCGCGCGCGCAACCTTGGAGACGGATTGTTCCTGCAAATGGACGTTGGTCGCGCGCCGCAACGCAAAGCCGATCATGCCGGCGGCTGCGGTCGCGTTGTTGAAGCGGTCGATCAGGATAAAGGCGCCGGTCGTGCGGTTCGCTTCATAGGGGTCGAGCGCGACCGGCGCCGCGACCGCGAGATTGCAAAAGCCGATCTCATTGAGGCCCAAAGTCTTGGCGGCCATTTTCGCGCCCGTGTCGACGTCGAGCTTATGCTTGATCTCGGTGATGCTCGCCGCGAGCGAGCGGCCGTTGAGTTTCAGCAGATAGGAGCGGCCGGGCAGAAGCTTGTCGTCGCTCATCCAGATCAAATGGGGCGAATTGATCGGCGACGTCGGGTCGCGCCGTCGGATGACATAGAATGTCGCCGCGCGAGGCGTCGATCTCATCGGTAAAAGTCACGGTAACGGAATCTGGCGCTTCGGCGCGGACGAGATCGGCGCCCATTGTAATGATCCGCGCGATCCGCGTCTTGCGGCCCGAAGCGGCCGCCACCACCTCGTCGCCGACCTGCAACCGACCCGAGGCGATCGCGCCCGCAAAGCCGCGAAAGTCGTCGCCTCGGCGATTCACCCACTGCACGGGCAAGCGCAGCGGCTGATCCGCGACGCCGCTGTCGACATCGATTCCTTCCAGATAGTCTAAGAGACTTGGCCCCTCGCGCCATGACATTTTCGCCGAACGCGAGACGACATTGTCGCCAAAGCGCGCCGAGATCGGAATCGCCTCAATGGAGACAAAGGCGAGCGCCGCCGAGATTAGATTAAATTCCGCGACGATATTATCGAAGACAGACTGATCGTAACCGACAAGGTCCATCTTGTTGACGGCGAGCACGACATGACGGACGCCGAGCAGGGAGACGATCGTCGCATGACGGCGCGTCTGCGTCAGCAAGCCTTTGCGGGCGTCGACGAGCAGGATCGCCAGATCGGCGTTCGACGCGCCGGTCGCCATGTTGCGCGTGTATTGTTCGTGGCCCGGCGCGTCCGCGACGATGACGGACCGCGCCGGGGTTGAAAAATAGCGATAGGCGACGTCGATAGTGATCCCCTGTTCGCGCTCGGCCTCCAACCCATCGACGAGCAGGGCGAAATCGATCTCCTCGCCGGCCGCGCCATGCTTTCGGGAATCGCTGCGCAGCGCCGCGAGCTGATCGTCGAAGATCAGCTGGCGTTCATAAAGAAGGCGCCCGACGAGCGTCGATTTTCCATCGTCGACGGTACCGCAGGTCAGAACGCGCAACGTCGGTCTCGCGGAGCGGCGATCGGTCTGCGGCGCGGCCAGCCCATGCGCGTAAGAAGCCCCGCTCATCAAAAATAGCCCTCGCGCTTCTTGCGCTCCATCGACGCCGTCTCGTCGAAATCGATGAGGCGGCCCTGGCGTTCGGAGGTGGAGGACAGCCGCATTTCCGCAATGATCGCTTCAAGCGTATCGGCTTCCGATTCGATGGCGCCGGTCAGCGGATAACAGCCGAGCGTACGAAAGCGCACGCGCCGCGTCTCGGCGACTTCATCGGCCGCAAGCGGCAGCCGCTCGTCGTCGACCATGATCCAGGCGCTGCCGCGCCGTATGGTCGGGCGGTCCTTGGCGAGATAAAGCGGCACGACAGGGATGTTCTCGGCGGCGATATAATCCCAAACGTCCATTTCGGACCAATTCGACAGCGGGAAGACGCGCATCGTTTCATCGGCGCCAAGGCGCGTATTGAAGATGCGCCACAATTCCGGACGCTGGTTTTTGGGGTCCCAGCCATGTGCGGCGCTGCGGTGAGAAAAGATGCGCTCTTTAGCGCGGCTCTTTTCTTCGTCGCGCCGCGCCCCGCCGATCGCGGCGTCGAATCTCCACTTGTCCAGCGCCTGCCTCAGCGCCTCCGTTTTCATCACATGCGTGTAGAGGGACGAGCTGCATGTGAGCGGGGAGACGCCGCGTTTTAGTCCCTCTTCATTTGTATGAACTATTAAATCCATCCCGACGCGCGCCGCGGTTTCATCGCGGAAGGCGATCATTTCACGGAACTTCCATGTCGTGTCGACATGCAGCAGCGGAAAGGGCGGGCGCGCTGGAAAGAAGGCCTTGAGCGCGAGATGCAGCATCACGCTCGAGTCTTTCCCAATCGAATAGAGCATGACAGGACGTTGGAACTCCGCGACGGCTTCCCGCAGAATGTAGATAGCCTCGGATTCGAGACGGCTCAGATGTGGCGTGAGAGACATGATTCTCAAAATGGCGTGGCGCGAGGCGAATCAGCGATTCCGCAGAAAGTCAAAGAAATATAATATCCTCTTGGGTCTCGATTCGGAAGGATTGGCGCGCCCCGGCCACGCTCCCGCTTTTTTATGTTCGCGCGCTACGGCGTGACGCAATATTTATTCTTTCAAATCAGCGCCGCTGTTGCACATGGTCATTCCGCATCGCGCGCGGTCGCGCCCGCCTTCGGATAGTCGTTTTGGCGTCGCTCAATTGACGGTCAGCGCCGGTCGGTCGCGATAGAGCGACGGCAGCAGGCGTTTGAGATTGTCGATCTTGGGCAGATCATTATAGACGATGTAGGGCTGCTCGGGATGCCGGACGAGATAGTCCTGATGATAGGCCTCCGCCGGATAGAAGGCTTTGAGCGGCTCGAGCTTCGTGACGATCGGCACGGAAAACGCCTTGGCGCTTGAGAGCTGCGCGACATAGTCGCGCGCGACCTTTTCCTGCTCCGGGTTGGCCACGAAAATCGCCGAGCGGTACTGTGTTCCTTCGTCTGGCCCTTGGCGATTAAGCTGCGTCGGATCATGCGCGACGGAAAAATAGACGCGCAGCAATTCTCCGAGGCTCACCGTCTTGGGATCGTAGGTGATTTCCACCGATTCGGCGTGTCCGGTGTCGCCGCGCGAGACCCTGTCGTAGCGCGCAGTCTCCTTTGCGCCGCCGGCATAGCCGGAAACAGCGCGGGTCACGCCCTTGACGCGCTGAAACACGCCCTGAACGCCCCAAAAACAACCGCCCGCGACGACGAGCTTCTGTTCGCCTGCGGTCGCAGGAGCGGGATCGTAAGCAGGCGCGGGAAGGCTGACGGCGCGTTCCGCCGCGCTAAGCGGCGTCGCCAGGAACGCGAGCGCGGCGATGAGAAATGCGAAACGGTTCATTGTCCGCTCTCCTACGCTGCGCCGCGCGCAACGAAGCGCAAGGCGACGCCGTTCATGCAATAGCGCAGCCCTGTTGGCTTGGGCCCGTCGGTGAAGACATGGCCGAGATGCGCGTCGCAGCGCTTGCAGGAGACGGCGACACGGCGCAAGCCGAAGGAATTGTCGGCGCTTTCGACGACATTAAGTTTCGAGATCGGCGTGAAGAAACTCGGCCAGCCGGTGCCAGAGTCATATTTGGTCTTGGAATCGAACAAGGCCGTATCGCAGCAGACGCAGCGATAAAGCCCGCCGGCATGGTCGTTCCAATAAGGCCCCGTGAAGGCGCGCTCGGTCCCTTCCTTGCGCGTCACGTCGAAGGCGAGCGGCGACAGGAGCGCGCGCCATTCCGTGTCGCTCTTGACGATTTTTTCGACGCGCGACGCGCCAAGGCTCATGCCAGTCGCATCGAACGATTCGATCTCGACGCTCTCAGCCGCCAGCGCGCGCTTGGGAAGAATCGCGAGAGCGATTGCGCTGGTCATTAAGGCGCGGCGGTTCAAGGGGTGCAATTTCGTCATGAGCCATAAATAAGCGCCGGCGCCGCTTACGCAATGTCACTTGCGCCCGAACAGCCTTTCGATGTCGGCGAGCTTCAGCTCCACATAGGTCGGGCGTCCGTGGTTGCACTGGCCGGCGCCGGGCGTCGTCTCCATCTCGCGCAGCAGCGCGTTCATCTCGGGCGCGCTGAGGCGCCGTCCCGCGCGCACGGAATGATGGCAGGCGCAGGTCGCGAGCACATGATCGAGCTTGCGCGAGAGGCCGCGCGCGTCGCCGTCTTCACTGAGGAGATCGGCGATGTCCTCGACGAGCCGCTTGCAGTCGATCTCGCCTAAGATCGCCGGACTCTCGCGCACGAGCACGGCGCCGGGGCCGAAGGGCTCCAGCGTAAGTCCAAGCGCGGCGAGTTCGTCGAGCGCCGGCGCAAGCGCATTCATGCGCGCTGCGTCGAGTTCGACGACGACGGGGATCAGCAGAATCTGCCGCGCGACGCCCGTCTCCTCGCGCTGACGTTTGAGCTTTTCATAGACGATGCGCTCATGTGCGGCGTGCTGATCGACGATGACGAGACCATCGTGCGTCTGCGCGATGATGTAGGTTTCGTGTAGCTGCGCCCGCGCCGCGC
>CAZCJY010000073.1:1200-11108 GCA_964498975.1 uncultured Methylocystis sp. | reverse complement strand
CGATCGAGCAGGAGGTCAATGGCGTCGACGACATGCTCTACATCACGTCGCAATCGACAGGCGACGGACGGGTGTCGATCGATGTCGTGTTCAAGCCGGGCGTGAATATCGATATTGCGCAGGTGCTGGTGCAGAATCGCGTCGCGATCGCGACGCCGCGTCTCCCCGAGGAGGTGGCGCGCTTCGGCATCGTCGTGAAGAAAGCGTCGCCCGACCTGATGATGGTCGTGCATCTGCTTTCGCCCGACGGCTCGCGCGACCAGCAATATATTTCCAATTATGCGACGCTCAATGTGAAGGACGCGATTGCGCGTATCGAAGGCGTGGGCGACGCGCGTGTCTTTGGCGCGAGAGACTATTCGATGCGCGTCTGGCTCGATCCGGCGAAAGTCGAGGCGCGCGATCTCACTGCGGGCGACATCGTCGCCGCCTTGCGCGCGGCCAATCTGCAAGTGGCGGCGGGCGCCGTCAACCAGCCGCCCGCCGCTTCGTCCGGCGCCTTTCAGCTATCGGTGCAAACTCTGGGGCGCCTCAGCACGCCGGAACAGTTCGGCGACATCGTTATTCGCGCCGACGCGGACGGCGATATCCATCTGCGCGACATCGCGCGGATCGAATTCGGCGCGCAGGACTATACGCTCAACGCCTATCTCAATCACGATGTCGCCACGGCGCTGGGCATCTTTCAGCGGCCGGGCTCCAATGCCTTGCAGACGGCCGAGGCGATAAAGCGGGAGATGGAACGGCTCAAGAAGGATTTTCCGGCCGGCGTCGACTATTCGGTCGTCTATAACCCAACGGAATTCATTCAGCAGTCCGTCGACGAGGTCGTCCACACGCTTCTGGTGGCGATTGTTCTCGTTATCCTCGTCGTGATCCTGTTCTTGCAGACTTGGCGCGCGGCGATTATCCCAGTGGCGGCGATCCCGGTCTCCCTGATCGGCAGTTTCGCTGTGATGAAGGCGGTCGGGCTCAGCTTCAACACGCTGTCGCTGTTTGGCCTCGTGCTCGCGATCGGCATCGTCGTGGATGACGCGATCGTCGTCGTCGAGAATGTCGAGCGCTATCTGGCGCAGGGGCTGTCGCCGAGGGAAGCGGCGCATAAGACCATGGACGAAGTCGGCGGCGCGCTGATCGCCATCGCGCTCGTGCTCTGCGGCGTTTTCATCCCGACCGCATTCATCAGCGGCTTGCAGGGCGCCTTCTACAAGCAGTTCGCGATCACCATCGCCAGCGCGACGCTGATCTCGGCTTTCGTTTCACTGACTCTCTCGCCGGCGCTGGCGTCGATCTTGCTGAAGCCGCATGCGGCGGAGAATCATGAGAAGAGCCGCCGATTGAACTGGGCGGCCGCGCCGCTGCGACGCTTCTTTGCCGCCTTCAACTCGGGCTTCGACAGACTTTCGACGAAATACGGCGAGACGACGGCGCGTTTCGTGCGCCTCGGCGTCGTCATGCTCGGCGTCTACGCCATTCTCATCTTCTTCGCCTTCGATCTGCTGCTTCGGACCCCGACGGGGCTGATCCCCCAACTCGACCGCGGCTATCTCATCGCGGCTTTCCAGTTGCCCCCTGGCGCGACGCTGGATCGCACCGACAAAGTCATGCGGGAGGCGACGGACATCATTCTGAAGCGTCCGGGCGTAGAAGCGAGCGTGGTTTTCACGGGCTTCGACGGCGCGACATTCACCAATGCCCCCAATACGGGCGTCATTTTCGTCACGCTCAAATCATTCGAGGAACGCGCGAAGCAGGGGCTTTCGGCGGCGCAGATTCAAGCCGATTTATATGAGCGCCTGTCGAAACTCACCGACGCCTTCGCTTTCGTGCTGGCGCCGGCCTCCGTTCCCGGCATCGGCACGGGCGGCGGGCTCAAGGGCTATGTGCAGGATCGCACGGGCCGCAGCCTGCCGGCGCTCGAAGGCGCAACTTGGGCGCTCGCAGGATCGGCGTCTCAAACGCCTGGATTTACCCAGGCCTTTACGCTGTTCAATGCACGCACGCCGCAAATCTTTGCTGACGTTGATCGCACGAAGGCGGAACTCATTGGGGTTCCGATCTGGCGGATCTTCGAGACGCTGTCCGTCTATCTCGGCTCCACCTTCGTCAACGACTTCAACATTCTCGGCCGTACCTATCGCGTCATGGCGCAGGCCGACAATCCCTATCGCCTCACGCTACGCGACATCGCCAATCTGAAGACGCGCAGCGCCTCCGGCGCCATGGTTCCGATCGGCGCCGTCGCCACTTTCCGCGACACGACCGGCCCGTTTCGCGTGCCGCGATACAATCTTTATCCAGCGGCGGAAGTTCAGCTCAATCTCGCGCGCGGCTTTTCCTCGGGGCAGGGGATCGCGGCGGTCGAGAAAATCGCCGCGGAAAAGCTGCCGCAAGGGTTCGGCTTCGAATGGACCGAAATCGCCTTGCAGGAGAAGCTCGCGGGCAATACGGCCGCGCTCGCCTTCGGCCTTGCCGTCGTCTTCGTTTTCCTGCTGCTGGCGGCGCTTTACGAGAGCCTGCTGCTGCCGGTCTCCGTCATTCTTATCGTGCCGATGTGCATTCTTGCCGCCATGCTCGGCGTCGTCTCTCGCGGGCTCGATCGCAATATCCTTGTCGAAATCGGCCTCGTGGTGCTGGTCGGTCTTGCAGCGAAAAACGCCATTCTTATCGTCGAATTCGCCAAGCAGGCCGAAGAGGCGGGACAATCCAAATTCGACGCAGCCGTCACCGCCGCACGGACGCGCCTGCGCCCAATCCTGATGACGTCGCTCGCCTTCATTCTGGGCGTCCTGCCGCTGGCGGTCGCTGAGGGGGCGGGCGCGGAAATGCGTCAATCGCTCGGCACGGCGGTCTTCTTCGGCATGATCGGCGTCACCTTGTTCGGCCTCGTCTTCACACCGACCTTCTATGTCGTCGTCCGCATCCTGGCGCGTTTCTTCTCGGAACCGTCGATCGGCCGCGCGGCTCCCGCCGCCGCGACCGGCCCAACTGCGACGCTGGCGCAGGATATCGGCTTTGACGCGGCCAGGAAGATCGACGTCAGCGCCATCAGGACGCGGATCGCGGGATGGCTGCGTAAGCTTCGCCGCTGAACCTTCGCTCTTTCGTCGCCGAGCTGACATCCGAGCCCGGTAAGTCGTCCACGGCCATCTTTGAAGCCTGAGGACGATCCACAATGGAACTCAACGGAAAGGTTGCGCTGGTGACGGGCGCGGCGAGCGGCCTCGGCCAGGGAATTGCGAAGCGCTTTGTCGAAGCCGGCGGGCGCGTCGTCATCGCCGATCTCAATGTCGACGCCGCCAAGGCGACGGCGGCGGCGCTCGCGGGCGAGGATGTCGCGATTGGCCTCGGCATGGATGTTTCAGACGAAGAGCAGGTCAACGCCGGCGCTGAATTGGCGGCCGAGACGTTTGGAACCATCGATATTCTCGTGTCTAACGCCGGCATCCAAATCGTGCATCCGATCGAGGAATTTCCTTTTTCGGAGTGGAAGAAGTTGATGGCGATCCATCTGGACGGCGCGTTTCTGACAACGAAAGCCTGCGTGCGATATATGTATCCGCAGCGATCCGGCGCGCTGATTTACATGGGGTCGGTGCATAGTCACGAGGCTTCGCCGCTGAAATCGGCCTATGTCGCGGCGAAGCACGGCATTCTTGGCCTTGCGCGCACGATGGCGAAAGAGGGCGCGCGGCATAATGTGCGGGCGAATGTGATCTGCCCGGGCTTCGTCATGACGCCGCTCGTCGAGAAACAGATTCCCGAACAGGCTGCGGAGCTCGGCGTCAGCGAGGAGGAGGTCATCAACGACATCCTGCTCCGCGAGACGGCGGACAAGCAGTTCACAAAGGTCGAGGACATCGCCGAAGTCGCGCTGATGCTTGCCGCATTCAAGACGAATGCGATGACAGGCGAGTCAATCGTCGTTAGCCACGGCTGGCATATGAGTTAAAGGAAACGAGGCGCCCAGCGCTCATGCGCTTCCCTGCATCACGACCGATTATTGAAAATGGCTTTCGGTCAGCTTGGTGCTGTTTGTCGGGGCGAATTCTCTTCGGCACGCGCCGCTAAGCCGCGCCATATTCGAACGCAGGCAGGATTCTATCTCCTCGACGAAGGGGATGTCGGAGCTGCAAAATCTGATGGCGTCTCCCATGCAATCGGAGCGCTCCTGCGCGGTCCCCTGGGCCATCGCCGGCCCGGCGCCGAAGATTGCGAGCAGTGCTGAAAGTATAAAAAGGCGGCGCATGACAATCCTCCGCTATGACGTTTGAGTGGTTTAGCCAGCGTGAAATTTTCGCGACATTCTTGGCGACGGGCGCGACTTCGGCAATCCCGTCGCTCGTCCTAACCTTAATGAACTATCTCATATCCGGGCGCAATGGATAAGCCCAATCATTTGGCTAAACGCCGGCCCGCCGGGCGGGCCATCGCTATGCGCGCAGCGACTCGCGGATGAGCCGCAGGAGATCGTCGAGAGCGGGGTTGGAAAAGGCGTCGCCCGATGGCTCGAAACGCACAACCGGGTCGCGGGTGCAGTGCCTCAGGCAGTCGCGCGTCGTGACAGCGAGACGGCCGGTAGCGAGTTCTTCGGGGAAGGAGCTTGCCAGCGCGTCTTCAACTGCCGCCAGCAGCGCGCGGCCTCTGCCTTGCGCGTCGCAATTCGGCCCGACGCAGACGAGCAGGCGAAGAGCAGGCGCCGTCACGATGCGATCGGATAGATCGGATGCTTCGCGCATAGCGCAGCGACTTCTTTGCGGATCGCTTCCAGCAACGGTGCATCCGCTGGGCTGCGCAGCACACGGTCGATCCATTCGGCGACAAGCTCGAACTCGGTGACACCAAAGCCGCGCGTCGTGCCGGCGTTGCTGGAAATGCGCAGGCCGGAGGGCGCCTCGGGCGGACGCGGATCGAAAGGGATCATGTTTTATTGACGGCGAGTCCGGCGCGCTCCAGGGCCGCTGCCGCCACATCGCCGGTAAGGCCGCGCGGCGCGAGATCGACCAGCATCAGCCCCGTGTCCGTGCCGCCGGTTACGATGCGAAGGCCGGCCTTCGCCAATGCGCTTGCCAGCGCTTGCGCGTTTTCGATCACCGCCTTGTTATACGCTTTGAATTCGGGCCGCAGCGCTTCGCCGAGACATGCCGCCTTGCCGGCGACGCCATGCAGCAGAACGGAACCCTGCACGCCCGGGAAAATTCCGGCGTTGATCCTGCCGCTTGGGCTATCGTCGTTCCACAGAACCATGCCGCCGCGCGCGCCGCGCAAGGATTTATACGTCGTGGTGGTCACGACATGCGCATGGGGCAGGGGATCGGGATAGAGGCCCGTTGCGACGAGCCCGGCGAAATGCGCCATGTCGACCATGAGCAAGGCGCCGACCTCGTCGGCGATGGCGCGCAGCCCGGCGAAATCGATCGCGCGCGGATAGGCCGAGCCGCCGGCGACGATCATGCGTGGCGCGTGGCGGCGCGCGAGATCGCGTATTTCGTCGAGATCAATCAATTCCGTCTCGTGGTAGACGCCATAGGAGACGATCCTATAGTCGCGGCCGGTCAGCGTCGCCGGGTGGCCGTGGCTGATATGGCCGCCGGCGGCGACATTCATAGAGAGGATCGTATCGCCGAGCTTCAGAAGGCCGAGAAACACGCCAGCGTTGGCGTTGGAGCCCGAATGCGGCTGCACATTGACGAAACGGCATTTGAACAGTTGCTTTGCGCGTTCGACGGCGAGCGCCTCGATCGCGTCGGCGAACTCCGCGCCGCCGTAATAGCGGGCAAAGGGCTGGCCTTCGACGGTCTTGTTGGTGAGGATCGAGCCCTGCGCCTCCAGCACCAGCCGCGAGACGATGTTTTCGGAAGCGATCAGCTCGATGCAATCTTGCTGGCGGCACAACTCACCGCGAATGGCGTCGGCAAGTTCAGGATCGGCGTCGAGGCCAGCGGTGAAGTAGTCGTCATGTTTGACAGGCGCCGCGTGCTCCATAATTCGACCCGCATTCGAGCAATATTGGGCAGTTGAGCACGGGCCATGCGAAACTTTGCCTGCATGTCATTCCCGACAGGCCGAAGGCCTGATCGGGAATCCAGAACTGCTGGAACGCCATGTTTTTTCTGGATTCCCGACGCTTCGCTGCGCGAAGCGTCGGGAAAGACATCACACATCCAAATTGGCGACGCTCAGCGCGTTCTCCTGAATGAATTCGCGGCGCGGCTCCACCACATCGCCCATCAGCTTGACGAAAATATCGTCGGCCTCTGCGGCCTCCTTCACCTTCACCTGCAACAGCGAGCGCGCGTCGCGGTCGAGCGTCGTCTCCCAAAGCTGTTCGGCGTTCATCTCGCCGAGACCTTTGTAGCGCTGGACGGCGAGGCCCTTGCGGCCGATCTGGTTCATCGCGTCGTAAAGCGCGAGCGGGCCGGAAAGCGCGGCCTCGTCGCCGCGACGGATCAGCGTCGCCGGCGCGGCGAAGACTTCGCGCAAACTCTCGGCGCGCTCATGCAGCTTGCGCGCTTCGCTCGAATTCAGCATCGCCGCGTCGAGGGTCACAGCCTGCGTCACGCCGCGCAAGGTGCGCTTGAAGAGATATTCGAGACTTTGGCCGCCGTCGCGAATTTCGCCCGACCAGCCGCGCTCGGTCTCTTCCGAAATGGCGTCGAGACGGCGCGCGACCTCGGCGGCGAAGCCGTTCGCCACTTCCTCATCGGTCTGGGGCGTCAGATCGCCGGCCATCGCCGCTTGTTCGACGACTGCGCGGTCGTAGCGCGAATGCAGGCTCATCATCACGGTGCGGAAGGCGCGCGCGTCCTCCAGCACCTTGCGCAGATCGGCGCCGGCGCGATCTTCCGAGCCTGTGCGCAATACGGCGCCGTCCAGCAGGCTGTCGATGAGATAATCTTCGAGCGCGCGCTCGTCCTTGAGATATTGCGTCGATTTGCCTTTCGTCACTTTGTAGAGCGGCGCCTGCGCGATGAAGATATGTCCGCGCTCGATCAGCTCCGGCATCTGCCGATAGAAGAAGGTCAAGATCAGCGTGCGGATATGGGCGCCGTCGACGTCGGCGTCGGTCATGATGATGATCTTGTGATAGCGCAGCTTGTCGGCATTGAATTCATCGCGGCCGACGCCGGTGCCGAGCGCGGTGATGAGCGTGCCGATCTGCTCGGACGACAGCATCTTGTCGAAACGCGCGCGCTCGACGTTGAGAATCTTGCCGCGCAAGGGCAGCACCGCCTGAAATTCGCGATTGCGGCCCTGCTTGGCCGTGCCGCCGGCCGAGTCGCCCTCGACGATGAAGAGTTCGGATTTCGCCGGATCGCGCTCCTGGCAGTCGGCGAGCTTGCCGGGGAGGTTGGCGACATCGAGCGCGCCCTTGCGGCGCGTGAGTTCGCGCGCCTTGCGCGCGGCTTCGCGCGCGGCGGCCGCCTCCACGACCTTGGAGACGATGTTCTTCGCCTCCGCCGGATGTTCCTCCAGCCATTGGCCGAGCAACTCGTTGACGATGTTCTCGACCGCGGGCCGAACTTCCGACGAGACGAGCTTGTCCTTCGTCTGTGACGAGAATTTCGGGTCCGGCACTTTCACCGACAGCACGCAGGTCAGGCCCTCGCGGCAATCATCGCCGGTGAGGTCGACCTTCTCGCGTTTGGTGAGGCCGGACGAGTCGGCGTAGCCAGTGATCTGGCGCGTCAGCCCGGCGCGAAAGCCCGCGAGATGCGTGCCGCCGTCGCGCTGCGGGATGTTGTTGGTGAAGGCCAGGACGTTTTCGTGATAGCTGTCGTTCCACCAAAGCGCGACTTCGACGTTGATGTGCTCGCGCTGGCCATGCATGAGAATCGGCGCCGAGACGAGCGGCGATTTAGCGCGGTCGAGCCAGCGCACGAACGCCTCCAGCCCGCCTTCGTAATAGAGCTCCTCGCGCTTGACCTCGGCATGGCGCGCGTCGGTGATCAAAATCCGCACGCCGGAATTGAGAAAAGCGAGTTCGCGCAGGCGATGCTCGATCGTCGCATAGTCGAACTCGGTCATCGTGAAGGTCACGGGCGAAGGGAGAAACGTCACTTCCGTGCCGCGTTTGGCCTTGCCGTCAACGATCGGCGCATCGCCGACGACGATGAGCGGCGCGACCGCGTCGCCATTGGCGAACTCCATGAAGTGCTCTTTGCCGCCGCGCCAGATGCGCAGTTTCAGCCATACGGAAAGCGCATTGACGACGGAAACGCCGACGCCATGCAGACCGCCGGAGACTTTGTAGGAGTTCTGGTCGAACTTACCGCCGGCGTGCAACTGCGTCATGATGACTTCGGCCGCCGACACGCCCTCCTCGTGATGAATGTCGGTGGGGATGCCGCGGCCATTGTCTGTGACGGTGCAGGAGCCGTCGGCGTTGAGCGTCACGGTGACAGCGGTCGCGTGGCCGGCCAGCGCCTCGTCGATGGCGTTGTCGACGACCTCATAGACCATGTGATGGAGGCCGGTGCCGTCGTCCGTATCGCCGATATACATGCCGGGGCGCTTGCGCACCGCGTCGAGGCCGCGCAACACCCGGATGGACCCGGCGCCATATTCCGCAGGGTCGTTCTGCGGGTCGTTCAGATTGTCTTTTTCGGTCATTTTGCCTGTTCGTAAAAGGCCGACATGGCCCATGATTCGCATGCGTCGATTTTAGTCCGGAACGGGCTCGAAATGCACGGAAATAACTGCGTTTTCGGGCTTTGCCCACAATGGGCTCGGCCTTGGCCCGGATTGAGCGCCATGGGGGCGTCGTTGCGCAGGCGACGCGCCCTTAGGTCTGAGAGGAGTCGTCGCCGCGGCGGGGCGGATTCTTCTCGTCTTCAGCGCGTCGGCGCAGGATTTCGCGGGTCGCCGCATCGATCCGCCACGCGACGAGCAATGCGAAGAACAGGCACGTCGCGCCGACATACCAGAAGTCGAAGCCGAGAAGCGCCCAGAACGCCGCCCAAACCGCCAAACAGGCGAGTCCAAGCAGCAGCAGGCGTGTTCTTGCGGGCGTCATCGCCAGTCGCTCAATGCTTGAACAGGACATGGTTCGCTAACGCTCCTCACGGGCTATAATTACCGCAAGTCGAATTAAATTATGCACAATGTTTCGGGAAAAAATGGTTTCAGTTTCTAAACTACTCGGTTCCTGTGCGTCTTGACTAGTTTTTTATTAATCGGGGCATAAACCGATACAGCGTCTGACTTTTTTCCTCTTAAGGATTTCACGCCCTGGCGCCGCCCGGCTCCAGCCGCGCAATCCGGCGTTCCCGTCAGCCTTAATGACTACTTGCCGCGACGGCGAGTGGAGGGATAGCGCTCAGGCGCGCGTCGCGCGCCCCGGCGTCACCAGCAGCATGTCGGCGCGGCCGCGCAGCGGCTCGAACAAAGCCAGGTCGGCGCCGGTCATCCATACTTGGCTGCTGAGCGCCTCTAGTTCAGCGTAAAGCGCCTCGCGGCGCCTCACGTCGAAATGCGCGGCGACCTCATCGAGCAGCACGAGCGGCGCCTGGCCGGTCATCGAGGCGACGAGGCGCGCGTGCGCGAGGGTGAGGCCCATCAGGAGCGCTTTCTGCTCGCCGGTGGAGCAGGCGCGCGCGGCCTCGTTCTTGGGGCCGTGGCGCACGGCAAGATCGCTCGCCTGCGGACCGATCAAGGTGCGGCCAGCGGCGGCGTCGCGGCGTCGCGAGGCGGAAAGGTCGGCGCGATACCAATCTTCGACGGCGAGCGCCGACTCCTGCGCAAGGCGCTGCTCGAGTTCGCCGTCGATCGCGATATCGGCCCAGGGGAAAGGCGAAGCGTCGTCCCGTCCTTCCACGATCAGCGCGGCGAGCCGCGCCACGGTTTCCCGCCGCGCTGCCGCCACGGCGACGCCGAGCGTGGCGATCTCGTGTTCGGCGGCGTCGAGC
>CAZCJY010000073.1:0-1190 GCA_964498975.1 uncultured Methylocystis sp. | reverse complement strand
AGCCAGCGCCGGTCGGCGACGCCTTGCTCCAGGAGGCGATTGCGATTGCGCAACGCCCGTTCGAGCTTGTTGGCGCGCGCGCCGTGGTCGGCGTCGACGCCGAGCGCGAGCCGGTCGAGAAAGCGGCGCCGTTCGCCCGCCGGCCCGGCGAACAGCCCGTCCATCGCCGGCGTCAGCCACAGAACGCGGATGTGATCGGCGAAGGCGCGCGCCGATGGCGCAGGGATGCGATCGACGCGGAAGAGTCGCTCGCCGTCCGCCGCCAGCCCGTGACCGAGCTGCGTCGTCGCGCCGTCCGTCTCGACCTCGATCGAGGCCGCGAAGCCGCCGTTCCCGCCGCGCCGCGCGCATTCGGAGAGTTCGGCGCGGCGCAGCCCTCGCCCCGGCGAGAACAGCGACAGCGCTTCAAGAATATTGGTCTTGCCCGCGCCATTTTCGCCAAAGAGCGCGACAAGCCGCGCTTCGATGCGGCAATCAAGCGCCGCATAGGAGCGGAAATCGCCGAGCGTCAGACGCCGCACGCGCGGCGCCGCCGGACGGCTGGTCGAAATGGGCGTCATGACGCCGCTTTGCTTCGGCGCGGCGCTGATGGACTGGCGATCATTGCGGTCGTGAAACGCGGCGTCCCGTCGAGAGGAGCGTGAAGCCGGGGCCTGTAAAGGACGCCATAATGGTCACGATCAGCAGTTCGTCCGAGGCCTCGACGGTCGACCAATCGACCGTGAAACTTGCGCCCGTTCCGCCGCGAACATCGTCCTGCGCGATGATGACCTGCAACGAGGCGTATGGTTTCAGATAGATCGGATCGGACACGTAGCTTTCGATCAATTCGCCCGAGCCGTTGCGATATTCGATCTTGTCGATCGCGAGAACATTGTTTGCGGAAGCGCTGTGAATCGAAAGAGCGCCGGAAAAATTGAGGCGCGTCACGCCGCCTTGACCAATGAGCGTTGAATGAAACGGAACGAAGGTGCGGGCGCGAACGGCGAGTTTTTGTGTCGGAGCAGGCGCTGTCGCATCGGGGCTGACGATGAGAGGCTGGGCGGCTTGTGGCCGATCCCGAGCCTGGCTTTCAACCGCGACTGCGTTCAAAGCTGCGCCGAGCGCGAGAACACGCAGGCAAAGGCTGAGCGGCATTGCGCGCACCATCAGATTTCGATTACGGCATGTGGAACGCCGGACGGCGCATG
>CAZCJY010000072.1:0-11150 GCA_964498975.1 uncultured Methylocystis sp. | reverse complement strand
ACGACTGTGGCGTTTCGGCAACAGTATGCCCAAGCCTTGGCCATTGTGTCGTTTTCCCTTCATATTTCGAAACAAGAAAAAGCCCGACTCCAAGAGCCGGGCTTTTAAATGTCGAGTTGTTCGTGCGATCAGTATTTCGCGACGACCGGGGGGGCGCCCCAGTTGAAGTGATAGTTCACGCCGGCGCGAACGATATTGCCGTCGAAGCGCGTCTGGGCCTGCACGGCGTTGAAGGT
This sequence comes from uncultured Methylocystis sp., assembly GCA_964498975.1. Classification (GTDB taxonomy): domain Bacteria; phylum Pseudomonadota; class Alphaproteobacteria; order Rhizobiales; family Beijerinckiaceae; genus Methylocystis. The sequence continues at coordinate 10,914 of CAZCJY010000072.1, read as the reverse complement.
GAATAATGTGCCGCCGCTAATCGTCGCCAGCGGGCTCACCGCGTAGGTCACATTGCCCAGATCGTAATAGAGATATTCGACCTTGGCGCTCCAATTCGGCATGAACATCCATTCCAGACCGCCGCCGGCCGTCCAGCCGACGCGCGTGTCGGAGAAGGCGCCCGCGCCGCCCCAGAACGGCGTCGTGATGGAGTTCGGAATCAGCGCCTGGAAGATGCCCGCGTTCGACGTCACGCCGCCATAGGCGAGACCGCCGGTACCGTAAACGAGCAGGGTCGGCGTGAAGAGCCAGCCGAGACGGCCGCGCACGGTGCCGAGGTAATCGAGCGAGCGGTTGACGGTGGCGATCGAACCCGTCGACTGCGCGAAGCCCGGAATCACCAGCGCGCCAGCGAGGGTCGCCGTGTTGTTCGAACCGGCGATTCCCTGGATGTCCGCCTCGACGCCCGCAAGGAAGTTATTCATGAACTGCCAATTGTAGCCGATCTGGCCGCCGCCGATGAACCCGCTGTTGTTCACCCCCGCGTTGAAGGTGGAGAGCGCGGTGATCGTCGCCTGGAACTGCGGCGAACCCGCGCCGCCTGTGTTGAAGATCGGGAAGGACGAAACATTGACGGTGTTGCCGCTCGACCAGGTGTAGCCGGCGTTCAGACCGACATAGAAGCCGGTCCACATGGGCGGCGGCGGCGGCGGAGGCGGCGGAGGCGCTTTGTAATGGGGTAGATCGGCGCCCAGGGCCGCTCCAGCAGTGAGCGCGAGCGCAATAGCGGTCGCAGCGAAAAGCGCCTTTTTCATTTCCAAATCCTCATTGCCTGGAGGCCGAAATCGACCTCGATCGCCTTTAGGGAACCCGTGAGCGATTGCTCGCCGTCACTGCAATCAATCAGTCTCAAGCGCGCGCAGTCAATTAATACAATCGGGTTTTGACGGGAATTCGTTTACATTTCCGGGAAGTGTGGCGCAGACGCCACATAAGCGGAATGCAAAAGGCCAAATTTATAGGCGCGTCGACTCGTCGATCTCGCCCGGCGCGAAGGGACAAGCGAATTCGCAGCCAATTCCGCCGTCGAAATGGCGCACCACCGCGGCGGGAGTGGAGCCGACGACGACGTGGCTGCCGATGGGCGGGCGCATATCCGTGTCGAGGCCGACTCCCGACAGCGATATATCGCGAATCTTGACCATGAGCTCCTGCCCGTTCGGCAGGCGTAAAATGCTCCGCTGCATCAACGGCGTGACGCGCTCATGCCGGCGGTCTTCCGGCAGATTGAAGGCGTGGCGATTGGCGAACCAGGTGAGCTGATCGGCAAGCTTGTCGCGCTTCATCGGCGGCAGATTCATCACCATGGCGAAGCCGGTCTCGGTCTGCCGCATGGCGACGCCGGCGAATCGGCCGATTTCGTCGAGATAAACAATAACCTTCTCGCCAATCGCGGCCTTCACCGGCGCGAACAGCGTCATGTCGCCCGGCGACATCTCGATCGTCTGACAGGGAAATTCGCGTCGCGACTCGAGCATATAGCGGCCAAAGAGCGTCACCGGCACGCGTTGAAAGCGGCGATTCTCATTCGCGTCCAGAATGGATTGCAGGCGAGGTGTCATAGCGGCCAAGCTTCGCGGTCAAACCGCCCTAAACTCGACGGAAGTTACCAACCCTTGCTTAATGATTGCTTACAGGACCGCTAAAATGGAAACGACTTAGGGCGACTTGCCGCCCTCCAGGACGACGAGCCGCGCGCGCGCCGCCAACGCGCGGCGATCGACGAGCGGGCGGCGGTTCGAGGCGCTTAAGCGCTGCGATCCTCTGTCCAGCACCCGCATCGAAATGAGATCGAGGCGCCCGGCCGAACGCATCCCAAGCCAATTGGGCCGATAGTTTGGCGCAAGCGAACCGAGCACGCGCGAATGGGTCTTGCCGAAATGGCGCAACGGCAGCAACAGCAGCTCCAGCTCCACCGGCGCCTGCTCGCGGGCTTCGGTTCGCGCCCCCACGACCACGGGCGCGACGCCGTCGACGACCGTCGCCAGCGCGCCGGCGATCGCTAAACGATCGTCGTGTCGCCATAGCTCCACGAAGGAATTGCCCTTTTGTTCGCAAAGCCAAAGCGCATTGAGCCTTGTGCCGCACAGGCGGAGCGGAAAATTCCTCGCGGCGTCGACCTCGATGATGAATGTGTCCGCCAAGATATGGCGGATCGCGTTGGGATCGATGTCCGACCGATTCGGCGCGGCGCGCGCCGCCTTTAGCTGACTCCAATATTCGTAGAGATCCTTGCTGACTTGCTGTCTCATTAATTGCCCATCCGACGCGCTCGCACGCCCCCGCCCAGGATTGGAACGCGCCCCCTTGCGTTCCTCTCCCAAGGCCAAGCCAGCAGCCGACGTGCCAGCGCAATGCAATTAACCGCTTCTCAATGCTATTCTTGCCGGTCCAGTCCCCCTGTGTCACATTTCAGCCTCTCCGAAGGCCGATCGGCGCGAGACGCTCCGCTCCCCGATCAGCCTGATGAAAATTATGTAATAATAATAAGTTATGGCGAATGCCGAGACTCCTTCGAAGGGAAAAGGCTGAGCGGGAACGTTTGCTCCGACGTTCCCGCTCCCCTCGCCGGAAACCGTCGAGCCTTCTCTTTGGATATTCGCCTTTGCGACCGTGATCGCCGCCGACCGGCTCAAATCGAAACAGCCTCAGGCGCCGCATTGGGCTAAACTGTCCCGCGATTCCACGCCTGCGCGCCGCGTTGCGCTCGCCAGCGGAACGACGGGAAAGAACGTGCGCGCCGAGCGGGAAAAAATTTTCAATTTGCCTGAAGCGACGAAAGCGCTCGTCGCCGTCTTCGCCGCGGTGCAACTAGTGGTCGCCTATGGGCCGGAGCGATTGTCGACCTGGCTATTCGAGACGCTGGCCTTCATCCCCGCGCGGGTCATGCTCGAAGGCGGCGCGGCGGCCTATCTGACGATGGTCACATACGCCTTTCTTCACGGCGATTGGACGCATCTCATCATCAACGCATTGTCGCTTGCGGCCTTTGGCTCGCCCGTCGAACGTCGATTCGGCCCAAGGCCTTTTCTGGTCTTTCTCGCCGCAAGCGCTTTTTGTGGCGCATTGTTGTTTCTCGCCTTCCATCCCTACGATGTTGCGCCTGTCGTCGGCGCTTCGGCGGCGATTTCAGGAACAATGGGCGCAATTGCGCGTTTCGCTTTTACGCCAGGCGGGCGACTGGCGGACGATCGACTCACGCCGCATGCCGCCAATGACGAAAAATCCGGCCCCATTGCGCTATGGCAATTACGTTCGAACAGACGCGCAATGTTTTTCCTCGTTGCATGGTTTGCGGTAAATTTGCTGCTCGGCGCGTTTCCACAAGCGGCGGGCGTTTCGAGCGCGATCGCATGGGAGGCCCATATCGGAGGATTTCTGTTCGGCCTGCTCTGTTTTAGCCTCTTCGACCGCGCGGCTCGACAAGCGTCTTAATTCGTTGAGCGAGACGGCGGGAATGCGCTAGGGGGCCGAGGGAAAGGAGGGCGCAAATGACGATCTCGAACATACTCGCCGAAAAGGGACGCAACGTCGTGACCGCGCGGCCCGAAATTTCGCTGCATGAGGCCGCGGAACTGATGATGCGTCACGGCATCGGCGCGCTGGTGATCCTTGACGACAATAACGCGCTGCAGGGGCTGATCGCGGAGCGCGACATTGTTTCAGCCGTCGCGCTGGGCGGCGCCGAAGCGCTGACGCAGCCCATCTCCAATTATATGCAAACCAGTCCCGCGCCGGCGCGGGAGGAGGACGCGGTCGAGCACACCATGCGCGTCATGACGGTGGAGCGGCGGCGCCATATTCCCGTTATTCGGGAGACACGCCTCGTGGGGCTTGTTTCGATCGGCGACGTGGTGAAATACCGCATTCGCGTGATCGAGGAAGAGCATCGCTCGATGCGGGACTACATCGCTCAGGCGTAACGATCATATGATCGTCCGCTTGATCGCTTCGGGGGCGTCATTTCCGACGCGGGCGGAAGCGTGAGCGCGCCCGCGAAAAACGAACTTATCAGAAAGCCATCGTCAGACGGTCGCGCCCGGAATCGGAATATGCGCGAAGATATTGGGCAGCGCGCGCTTCGTGGCTTCGCGCCCGACATTGATGAGCTGTTCGGCCTTGTGGAAGTCGAACATGCCGACTTCCTCCATCCGCGCGGTGATGGTCGCGTCCGGCGGGTCGCCAGCCAAACGCGAACGCAGAATGCGGTCCTGAATGATGTTGAAGGCGTCGATCATCGCGGTCGCGACATTGGGCGCGTCGCTGAGCTGGCGGTCGAAATAGCGCGGCAGGAAACGGTCGACGAAGGAGACGTCGGCCTTTTCGCTGAACGGCCCCGCCGCGGCGGAGCGCTTGGCCGCCGACGGATCGTCGCGGATGACGCGGGCGCGATACATCGTGTCGGCCGTGACATTCACCGCGATCACATATTCGGCGCCGAGCGCGCGGCAAACGGTGACCGGCACGGGGTTAACCAGCGCGCCGTCGAACAGCCAGCGGTCGCCCACGCGCACCGGTTCGAAAATGCCCGGCAAGGCGTAAGAAGCGCGAATCGCCAGCGGCAACGAACCATGCTGCAGCCAGACCTCGTGGCCGGTGCCGACTTCGGTCGCGATGGCCGCGAAAGGAATAGGCAGCGATTCGATGTCCACCCCCTCGAGCTCCTTGTCCAGCGCCGAACGCAAGCGCTCGCCGGCAATGAGGCTCGCGCCGGAGAAAGACAGATCCATCAGCGTGAACACGCGACGCTTGGTGAGGGTGCGAGCGAAAGCTTCGATTTGGTCGAGCTTGCCGGCGGCGTAGCATCCGCCGACGACGGCGCCGATCGACGTGCCCGCGATCACGTCCGGCTTGATGCCATGGGCGGCGAGCTCCCGCAGCACGCCTATGTGCGACCAGCCGCGCGCCGCGCCGGCGCCCATGGCCAGCCCGATCGTGGGTTGTCCGCGCCACTCGCGCTTGGCTTCCGAGTCCGCTTTACGGACGATGGTGGTCGGGGGAGCCTCCGGTTCAGTCGTCGTCATGGCGCCACGCGCATCGGCATCGCGAAGTTGGAGGTTGCGTGTGAGTAGCGACAACATAGCGCCCTTCCTACTCGGCTGTCTCCCCTGCCTGGATTCTACGGTTATATTGGAGAACAGCCTGCACTTCGAAAGTGGCCGATCGGTTAACTTTCGGCCATAGAGCGCCGCTCAGTCGCCACTAGGCGTGAAGACCAGCGCGCCATTTTGGTCCAGCGCCCGGTAGAAACAGGATTTTCGCCCCGTATGGCAGGCCTTGCCGTCGCCGCCGACCTCGACGGCCAGCAGCAGCGCGTCTTGATCGCAGTCGATCCGCAAGGAGACGACCTTTTGCGTCTGGCCGGACGTATCGCCCTTGCGCCAGAGCGACTGGCGCGAGCGCGACCAGTAATGCGCGAAGCCGGTTTCGATGGTCTTATCCAGCGCGAGCCGGTTCATATAGGCGACCATCAGCACCTCGCGCGTCCCGGCCTCCACCGTGACGCAGACGATGAGGCCGTTCGCGTCGAATTTCGGCGCGAATACGACCCCCTCCTCCAACGCGCGCTTGCCGATTTCAGCCGTCGTCATCGCGCGCCGCGCAGCAGCGTATAGAAATGCGCCTGCTCCGCCGGATCGTCGCGGAAGACGCCGGCGAATTGCATGGTGACGGTCGACGAGCCCTGCTTCAGCACGCCGCGCATCGACATGCACATATGCTCCGCCTCCACCATGACGGCGACTCCGCGCGGCGCAAGCGCCTCGTCGATCGCCGTCGCGATCTGCGCGGTCATCGCCTCCTGCGTCTGCAGACGGCGCGCAAAAACGTCGACGAGACGCGCGAGCTTCGACAGGCCGACGACGCCGGCGGTCGGGTAATAGGCGATATGCGTCTTGCCGACGAAGGGCACGACGTGATGCTCGCAGTGCGAGGTGAAGGGGATGTCGCGCACGAGCACGAGGTCGTCGTAGCCTTCAACCTCCTCGAAGACTTTCGACAGCGCGTCGTCGGCGCTCTGGCCGTAGCCCTGGAAGAATTCCTCATAGGCCTTCACGACGCGGCGCGGGGTCTCGCGCAGACCCTCGCGATCCGGGTCGTCGCCCGCCCAGCGCAGCAGCGTGCGCACGGCGGCTTCGGCCTCTTCGCGGCTCGGACGTTCGATTTTTGGAGCGGATTCGAGAAGCTTGCGGCGATCGGGAAAGGTCTTAACCACGTCGTCCATGTGGCGCCTCCAACTTCTTGCGACCTACCGCGCTCAAGGACGCAGCGGCCAGAGCAAGCCTCGCGCCAAGCGCGAGGCGGTCCCTCAAATCGTCGCCCTCTCCTGATCCTGGGATGGTTTCGAGATCACGCGAGAATTCGAGACTAAGCCGGAGCTTCAGCAGCCCCGACGCGCGCCGCCGCTTTCGCGAACGCCCGCGAAATCCTATATAGAGTCTTAGCGAGGCGAAGGTAAGGCCTTGCCGGAAAAGTCCCCTCGGCGATGCTGAACAACATCTACAATCAACGCATTCTGGAGCTTGCGGGCAATATTCCGCGCCTCGGCCGGCTGCCGCGGCCGGACGCGACCGCCTCCGCCTATTCCAAGCTTTGCGGCTCGACCATCACCGTCGATCTGAACCTGCGCGACGGCAAGGTCGCCGACTACGCCCATGAGCTGAAGGCCTGCGCGCTCGGCCAGGCTTCGGCCTCGATCATGGCGCGCAATGTCATCGGCTCGACGCCGCAGGAGCTGCGCGAGGCGCGCGAGGGGCTGCGCAAGATGCTCAAGGAGAACGGACCGCCGCCGACCGGCAAATGGGCTGATCTCGCGGTTCTGGAGCCGGTGCGCGAATACAAGGCCCGCCATGGCTCGACGATGCTGGCGTTTGACGCGGTGGTGGATGCGCTCGGGAAGGCGGAGGCTTGATCGCAAGCCGAAGACGCCGGAAAAAGCTCCTAGTCTATTGCCCATGCCGCTCAAGACCTGTCTTGCGCCAAGACGAGGATCGTCCCAGTTGACCTCACAAGATGCGGAACAGACGACCAGCCGCCAGGGCGCCCTCGGCTGGTGGCGGACAACGCCCCTATATCTGCGCATTTTGGGGGCCGTGGCGCTGGGGCTTGTCGTTGGCGTCACGCTTGGCGAGCAGGCGGCGGCGCTCGAGACCCCAGCCAAGCTTGTGTTGCGTCTCCTGGGCGCGCTTGCGCCTCCGCTGATTCTGCTGGCGATCGTGCAGGCGCTGATGCGCGCGCATCTTGGCGGCCGGCAGGCGCTGCGGCTGGTCGCGCTGCTGTTGACAAACACGCTGGTGGCGATCGGCATCGGTCTCCTTGTCGCCAACGTCCTTCGACCGGGTTCATGGACGACGGCTGCGCCAGGGCGCGAGGTCGCCAAGGCCGTGGCCGCCGCCGATCCCCTCGCGCAATTCTTCGACAGCGTGCCAAAGAGCATCGCCGGGCCATTTTCAGACAACGGCACGGTGATGGGCGTCATCTTCATTGCGGTGGCGCTGGGCGTCGCTCTAAGAAGCCTGCGGCATCATGAGGTGCGCACCGTCGAAGACCTCGTTCACGTGGCGCTGACCAGCCTCATTACAATTCTGCACTGGATCATAGACCTGGTGCCGCTGGCCGTTTTCGGCGTCGTCGCCAGCATCGTCGGCGTGAAGGGCTTTCGCGATTTTCTTGCTTTGGGGGGCTTTGTCCTCGCCGTGCTCGCGGCGCTGACGTTGCAGGCCGGCTACTATCTCATTCGCGTACGTCTCGGTTCCTGGGTGCGCCCGCTCGAACTGCTGCGGGGCGTGCGCGATGCGCTGGTGATGGCGTTTTCGACGGGCAGCTCCACCGCCACGATGCCAGTGACCTACGCCTGTCTGCGCGAGAATATCGGACTGCGCGAGGAGTCCGCCAGCATGGGCGCGCTCGTGGGCGCGAATTTCAATAATGACGGCACGGCGCTCTATGAAGCCATGTCGGCCTTGTTCGTTGCGCAATTGCTCGACATGCAATTGACGCTCGGCCAGCAGTTCATTGTCGTGCTGACGTCGGTAGTCGCATCTGTCGGCGCGGCTGGCATTCCAGAAGCGGGTTTGGTGACGATGACCTTGGTCTTCAGGGCCGTGGCGCTGCCCACCGACTATATCGCCATGCTTTTGACAGTCGACTGGTTGTTGGACCGCTGCCGGACAGCCATCAACGTCATGGGTGATGTAACTGTCAGTTGTCTGCTGGATGGCAAAACACGCGAGCTGCCGGAGACGCTACCGCCCTGAGAAATCAAGACGCCGCCGAAGCTCGCGCCAGCGCCCCTTTCCGCCTACGCTCGCCCCATGACCCCTGCCCCGATTCGCATCCTTGGCGTCGACCCCGGCCTGCGCAACACGGGCTGGGGCGTGATTGAAGCGCAAGGCTCGCGCCTCTCCTTCGTCGCCTGCGGGCGCGTGCGCTCCGACGCGAGCCTCAACATGGGCGAGAGGCTGCGGCAATTGCACGAAGGGCTGATGCAGGTCATCGCCGAGCATGCGCCGCAGGAGGCCGCGATCGAAGAAACCTTCGTCAATCGCGATCCACAGTCGGCGCTGAAGCTCGGACAGGCGCGCGGCGTGGCGCTGACGGCCCCTGCCCTCGCCGGCCTCGTCATCGCCGAATACGCCGCCAATCTCGTGAAAAAGACCGTCGTCGGCGCCGGCCACGCCGACAAGGCGCAAGTCCAGATGATGGTGCGGGTGCTGTTGCCGGCGAGCGCCGCGACGAGCGCCGACGCCGCCGACGCGCTGGCGGTCGCGATCTGCCATGCGCAGCATCGCGGCCTGCGGTTGCGGATCTCGGCATGATCGGCAAGCTCAAGGGCCTCATCGACTCCTATGGCGAGGATTTCGTGATCCTCGACGTCAATGGCGTCGGCTATGTCGTGCATTGCTCCACGCGCACGCTGCAAAAACTGCCGCGCGTCGGCGAAGCCGCGGCGCTCTCCATCGAGACGCAAGTGCGCGAGGATTCGATCCGCCTGTTCGGCTTTACGAGCGAGGCCGAGCGCGACTGGTTCCGGCTGCTGCAAACCGTGCAGGGCGTCGGCGCCAAGGTGGCGCTCGCCATTCTTTCCATTCTCCCGGCGAATGACCTCGCCTCGGCGATCGCCATGCAGGACAAGGCGACCGTCGCGCGCGCCCCCGGCGTCGGGCCGAAGCTCGCGGCGCGCATCGTCGCGGAGCTGAAGGACAAGGCGCCCGCTTTCGGCGCCGTCGATCCTGCCTTGACGCGGCTCTCGGGCGAGGAGCCAGAGAGCGGCGCGCCCTCCGCCGCCCGCGACGCCATTTCGGCGCTGGTCAATCTCGGCTATGGCCGCCCGCAGGCGGCCGCCGCCGTGGCCGCGAGCCTGAAGGCGCTTGGCGAAAGCGCAGAGGCCGGCGCGCTCATCCGCCAAGGGCTGCGCGAGTTCGCACGCTGAACTCCATCAAGAATTCGCTAACCATAGATTCGAAGTCGTCGCCACTGCGTCGGCTTGTCTCACGCCTCTTAACCGATGTCGTCTAGGCTGTTGGGACGACGACAATCGACGTCATCTTTGCCGAGATGGCGCCAATTAATGAAACAGGACTGCCGATGAGCGTGTCCGAGGGCAATGAGCGCTCGACCTTGCTGACGTTTCTCGCACAACGCGTCCGGCGCGACCTGCAATTTTCGAACATCTTCCGCGTCGATTTCGCCGCGGCGATGGCCTATACGGTCCCTACGGTCTATTTTCTGCGGAGCAACGATCTGTCGCCAGACGCCGCCCCCGCGCTGATGGCGCTGGTGGTCGCCTATGCGGCGCTGCATATGCTGAAAATCGCCCTCGTCTGGTATCTTGAGCGCAGCGGCGGCGACGCCCGGGAATTCGTCGGCTCCGACCATCTGGTCACCGGCGGTTTTTACGCCTATTCGCGCAATCCCGTTTATCTGCTCTCCCTCTTCCAGAGCTTCATCTGGTCGCTGATCCTGATCTGCCTCGCCGCGGGCCATCCCGGCGCCTGGATCGCTTATGCGCTCGCGCCGTTGCTACTCTACGGGCATTATTGGGGCATCGACCGGCTGATCATCCCCCATGAGGAGGCCGCGCTGGGGAGCCGGCATCCCGAAGCCTTCGCCGCCTATTGCGCGCGCGTGCGGCGCTGGATCGGGCGGCGCAGCGCATAAGCCGCCAGATCGGAACGGCCGCTTCTCAATAAGTTCCTCGAAATCGCCTAGCGACATATACTCGCGCCGCAACGGCGGGCGATTCACGTCGCGACATATGCGCATTTTGCGCGCCCGCGCATTGGAGCATCTGATTGACCACTCCCCATGCGCGCCTCGTAAACCCGGAACAGCGCGACGACGATTCGGAAGCGTCCTTCCGCCCCCTGTCGCTTGCCGACTTCACGGGCCAGGAGGCGGCGCGCGCCAATCTCAAGGTCTTCATCGGGGCGGCGAAGGCGCGCGGCGACGCGCTCGACCACGTGCTCCTCGTCGGGCCGCCGGGGCTGGGCAAGACGACGCTGGCGCAGATCGTCGCGCGCGAACTCGGCGTCAATTTCCGTTCAACCTCCGGCCCGGTGATCGCCAAGGCCGGCGATCTCGCCGCCCAGCTCACCAATCTCGAGCCGCGCGACGTATTGTTCATCGATGAAATCCACCGGCTCAATCCGGCGGTGGAGGAAATCCTTTATCCGGCGATGGAGGATTTCCAGCTCGATCTCATCATTGGCGAAGGGCCGGCGGCGCGCTCGGTGAAGATCGACCTCGCCCGCTTCACGCTTGTCGGCGCGACAACCCGCGCCGGCCTCTTGACGACGCCGCTGCGCGACCGCTTCGGCATCCCGGTGCGGCTGAATTTCTACACGGCCGAAGAACTGGAGCTGATCGTCAAGCGC
>CAZCJY010000071.1:9892-11327 GCA_964498975.1 uncultured Methylocystis sp. | reverse complement strand
CGCGGCCAGGCCGTGCGTCTGTCGGTGCAGGCCGGCCAGATCGCGCGCGGCGTGACGTTCAGCTTCACCGAGCCCTATTTCCTCGACCAGCGCATCTCGGCGGGCTTCGACGTCTTCGCGCGCCGGCAGGACGCGTACAACTACTCGATCTATAGTTCGACCTCGTACGGCGGCACGGTGCGGTTCGGCGTGCCGATCACCGAGGAGTTGAGCTTCTCGCCGCACTACTCGATCTATCAGACGACGATCTCGATCCCGAACGACCAGAAACGTCCCTATAATGACTGTCTGATTCCGGTGCTCGGCATCACGCCGGGCTTCAGCCCCTTCGCCCCGACTCCGAGCTTGTTCATCAACTGCCAGACGAACGGCGAAGCGTCGCTCGCGATCAAGCAGTCGCAAGGCGCGCTGCTGACCTCGCTCGTCGGCTATTCGCTGAACTACAACAGCATCGACAACTTCAAGAACCCTCATAACGGCTGGCTCGCCACCCTGTCGCAGGACGTGGCGGGCCTTGGCGGCGGCACGCGCTACCTGCGCACGACCGGCGACATTCGCTACTTCCGCGAGATTCCCTATATCGACGACGTCGTCGGCATCGCGCGCCTGCAGGGCGGCGATCTGTCGACCTTCGGCGGCTACACGCCGCGCATTCAGGACAACTTCAACCTCGGCCCGAGCCTCGTTCGCGGCTTCGCGCCGGGCGGCATCGGCCCGCGCGATTCCAATATCCTGACGAGCTTCAACAACAACCGAGGCAACTCGCTCGGCGGCTCCAACTATGTCGGCGGCTCGCTCGAAGTGCAGTTTCCGATCTGGGGTCTGCCCAAGGATCTGGGCCTGCGGGGCGCGCTCTTCGCCGACGCCGGCACCTTGTGGAATTTCCAGGGACGAACGAACTTCGCGAACAATCTGCCGACGATTCCCGGCATCACCTGCATCGGCGCCTATACGCCGCAGGCCGGCTTCGGCCAAGGCAATTGCGTGGTGCCGATCGCCAACGCCTTCAATCTTCGTTCGTCGGTCGGCGCCTCGGTGCTCTGGCAGTCGCCAATGGGCCCGATCCGCTTCGACTACGCGGTCGTGACCTCGAAGGCGTATGGCGACATCACCCAGAACTTCCGTTTCAGCGGCGGCACCAACTTCTGATGATTAGCGACGCTCGTCGGGCGAGCCGCGCCCGGCGAGCGACTTTCGCCGCGACGATGAGCGCCGTTCGGGCCAATCCGTCCGAGCCTTCCGGTTTCAGCTCGCGCGCGACGCGGGAGCGCGCGACATGAGCGCCACAGCCTTCTTTCCTCTGGCGCGCCCAGCGCCGCTCGCGGAGATCGCCGAGGTAGCTGGCGCCGAAATCCGCGCTCCCAAGTCGGTATCGGCGAAGACCGCTTCGCCGCCGATCGTCATCGGCGTCGCGCCGCTCGATTGGAGCAGGGCG
>CAZCJY010000071.1:0-9882 GCA_964498975.1 uncultured Methylocystis sp. | reverse complement strand
CAGCTACCTCGGCGATCTCTGCTTTTACGACAATCCGCGTTATCGACGGGCGCTCGCCGAATGTCGCGCCGCCGCCTGCTTCTTGCGCGCGCGCCATGTTCCGCTGCTGCCGGAGCCCGTCGTCGCACTCGTCGTCGATGATCCGCAACGCGCCATGACGCTCGCGATGAGACATCTCTTTCCGGAGGCGCTTCGACCGGGCTCATTGTTCCATTCGCGCGGCGTTTCGCCGGGCGCGTCGGTCCATCCCGAGGCCCGTCTCGAGCCCGGCGTCGCGGTCGACCCCGGCGCCGTCATCGGCCCGGGCGCCGAGATCGGCGCGGGGACCGTTATCGGGCCGCAGACGGTCATTGGCCCCCATGTGCGCATCGGGCGCGACTGCTCCATCGGCGCGCAGGCGAGCGTCACTCATGCGCTTATCGGCGATCGCGTCATCATTCACGCCGGCGCGCGGCTGGGGCAGGACGGCTTCGGCTTCACGCCCACGCCCAAGGGCTATCTCAAGACGCCGCAGCTCGGCCGGGTGATCGTGCAGGACGACGTGGAGATCGGCGCGAACACGACGATCGATCGCGGCGCTTCGCGCGACACGATCATCGGCGAAGGCACGAAAATCGACAATCTCGTGCAAATCGCCCACAACGTGGTGATCGGCCGTTTCTGCGCCGTCGTCGCGCAGGCGGGCGTCGCTGGTTCTTGCGAAATCGGCGATTTCGTCGCGCTCGGCGGCCAATCAGGCGTCGCGGGCCATTTGACGATCGGCGAGGGCGCGGCGATCGCCGCAAAGTCCGGGGTCATGCGCGACGTGCCGACGCGCGCGCGCGTCGGCGGATCGCCCGCGCGGCCGTTGCGGCGGTTTTTGCGGGGCGAGGCGCTGCTCGACCGACTCGCGCGCCGCGACAAGCCGACGTAAGACAACAGGCGAGGGCGCGCAAGACGCTCTGCCAGGGCATGATCCGAAAAGCGCCAAGCGGTTTGGGAAAGGATCACGCTCGAACAAAAACGCTGAGCGTGAGTCGCGATCCATGCCGACGCCGTCACGCTCAAAGGAGGAGGGGACCATGGCCGAGGCCGCCGCCGGCGCGACGCTGGAGAGCGCCGACATTATGGAGATCATGCGCTATCTGCCGCATCGCTATCCATTTCTGCTCATCGATCGCATCATCGACATCCGCGGCGATGAATCTTGCGTCGGCGTCAAGAATGTCACGATGAACGAGCCGCAATTCCAGGGGCATTTTCCCGAGCGACCGGTGATGCCGGGCGTGCTGCTGATCGAAGCGATGGCGCAGACGGCGGGCGTCATCGCCATGCGCGCGCAGGGCGAGGTTGAGCGTCCGCGGCTTGTCTATTTCGTGACGATCGACAACGCCAAATTCCGCAAGCCGGTGACGCCCGGCGATCGCGTCGAATTCCACATGACGAAGACCGCGCAGAAGCGCAACATCTGGTGGTATTCCGGACGCGCCATGGTCGAGGGGGCGCTGGTCTGCGAGGCGCAGATCAGCGCGATGATGGGCGTGTGACCGCCGCCGCGGCAGAAGCGACAATGAACGCGACGCTTCATCCCTCTTGCGTCGTGGAGCCCGGCGCGCGCCTCGGCGAAGGCGTCGTCGTCGGCCCTTTCTGCCATATCGGCGCGGACGTCGAGATCGGCGCGGGTTCGCGGCTTACGTCGCATGTCGTCGTCGCGGGACGCACGCGCATCGGCGCGCGCGCGCGCATTTTTCCTTTCGCCGCCGTCGGTCTGCCTTCGCAAGATCTCAAGGCGGGCCTTATCGAAGGCGCGCTCGCGATCGGCGAAGATTGCGTGATGCGCGAAGGCGTGACGATCAACGCCGGAGTCGGCGCCGGCACGCACGTTGGCGCGCGCTGCGCCTTTCTCGCCTATTCGCATGTCGCGCATGACTGCCGGCTCGGCGACGACGTCATATTGTCGAACCAGGTACTACTCGGCGGCCATGTCGAGATCGGCGACTGCGTCATGATCGGCGGCGCGACGGCCGTGCATCAAAATGTGCGGATCGGCGCGCACGCCTTCATCGGCGGCCTCGCGGGCGTCGAAGGCGACGTCGTTCCCTTCGCGCTTGCAAGCGGCAATCGCGCGCATCTTTTCGGCCTCAATCTCGTCGGTCTGCGCCGACGCGGCTTTTCGCCTGAGCGGATCGAGCGCCTGCGCGCCGCTTACCGCCTGCTGTTTGGCCGCGACGACGCGCACGTGCTCGGCGAACGCGTCGAGGCGCTCGCGCGAGATTTTGAAGGCGACGCCGATGTCGCCGCAATTCTCGATTTTCTTCGCGCGCCGGCGAAGCGCCCGCTTTGCGCGCGCCGCGCCCGCGGCGAAAGCGCGTGAAAGCGCCGCGCATTTTTCTTATCGCCGGCGAAGCCTCTGGCGATCTGCTCGGCGCGGCGTTGATGCGCGCGCTGCGCGCCGCGCGGCCGAATGTTTCTTTCGCTGGCGTCGGCGGCGAGGCGATGACGCGCGAGGGTCTCGCTTCGCTTTTTCCCTTGTCCGACATAGCGGTGATGGGACTCATACCGGTGCTGGCGCGCCTGCCGCGCATCGTGGCGCGCATCGACATGGCCGCGCGCGCGGCGATCGACTTCGCGCCGGACTGCCTTGTCATCGTCGACGCGCCGGACTTCACCCATCGCGTCGCGCGCCGCGTGCGCGCCGCGCGGCCGAATTTGCCGATCGTCGATTACGTCAGTCCCACGATTTGGGCGTGGCGGCCGGGCCGCGCGCGCGCGATGCGCGACTATGTCGATTGCGTATTGGCGCTGCTGCCTTTCGAGCCGGAAGCCCATGAACGACTTGGCGGCCCGCGTTGCGTCTATGTCGGTCATCCGCTGGTGGAGCGGCTCGACGAATTGACGCGTAACCCTCCCCTTGAGGGGGAGGGTCGCGCCTCGCGCCGTGCCCAAAAGCGCGAAGGCCGCGAAACGGCCGGAGCGGTTTTGGGGGCAAGCGGCGCGCATAAAGGCGCGGGGTGGGGTGCAGCAAGACCGCTTCTTCTCGTTCTCCCCGGTTCGCGGCTTGCCGAAGTGCAGCGCATGACGCCGCTCTATGGCGAAGCGCTGGCGCTCATTCTGCGTGAACATCATGAGCTCGACGTCGCCATTCCCGTCGCGCCGCAAATGGAGGCGGCGTTGCGGCGCGAAACGCGCGGCTGGCCACGCCAACCGCGGCTCTTGAGCCAGGAAGAAAAATTCCCGGTCTTTCGCCAAGCGCGCGCAGCGCTCGTCACCTCAGGCGCCGCAACGCTCGAACTCGCGCTCGCCGGCGTTCCGATGGCGGTCGCCTATAAAGTCTCGAAGGCTGAATCGCTGTTGCGCTTTCTCGTCACGGTCGATTCCATCGTGCTGCCCAATCTCGTCATCGGCGAAAAAGTTGTTCCTGAATTTTTGCAGGAGCGCGCGACGCCGCGCGCGCTCGCGGACGCAATCTTGCCGCTTCTCGATGAAGGCCCCGCGCGCGAGGCGCAGCTTGCCGCCTTCGAGCGCGTGCGCGCGCAGCTTCTCGAAGCCGGCCGCAACCCAAGCGCGCGCGCGGCGGAGATCGTGCTGGAATATGCACGGCGCCGACGCCCTCCCTCACAGCGAAAGGGTCGGTCCGAAGGACCGGCGTGAGAGAGGGATGCGCGCCTTATATAAATTCGGATTTCTCTATGTTGGCGATCTCGCCTCCCCTGTGAGTTGGCGCACGCCTTGTTCCGGCCTTTTCCGCTTGTATCTTTTTGCGCCGCACCCATAATCGGCGCACCCCCCTCATGCGGCGCGGATATTTTCAATCGCGTCGCGCATTAGCGAAAGGGCGACGTTTTGTCCCAACCCGTGCGGAAGTATTACCTCACCCGCAAATCCCTCGTCGCGCTCATCGCCGCCAATGACGCGGAGCGGGACGACGGGCTGAAACGCGCGCTCGGCTGGGCGTCGCTGCTGGCGCTCGGCATCGGCGGCATTATCGGCGCGGGCATTTTCGTGCTGACCGGGACGGCCGCCGCAAAATTCGCCGGTCCGGGCGTGATGGTTTCCTTCCTGCTGTCGGGCGTGGCCTGCGCCTTTGTCGCGCTATGCTATGCGGAGCTTGCCGCGCTCATTCCCGTTGCGGGCAGCACCTACACCTATACTTATGTCACTCTCGGCGAGATTTTTGCCTGGGTCATCGGCTGGAACCTCGTATTGGAATATGCGGCGGGCGCCGCGACCGTCGCGGTCGGCTGGGCCGGCTATTTCAATCGCGCAATGCAGGGATTTGGGATCGACATACCGCCGCAATTCACCACCGCCTATTTCGCCGATCCAACCGCGCATGGCGCGGCGCCGGACGCCGTGCATGGATTGTTCAATATTCCGGCGGCGGCGATCATTCTCATCCTCACTGCGATCCTCGTGCGCGGCACGACGGAATCCTCGCTCGTCAACAACATCATCGTCGCGATCAAAGTCACTGTCGTGCTGATGGTGATTTTCTTTGGCGCAAGTCACGTCGACGCCGCCAATTGGACGCCGCTGATCCCCGAGAATACCGGCGAATTCGGCATCTACGGCTGGAGCGGCGTGGTGCGCGGCGCTTCGGTCGTCTTCTTCGCCTATATCGGATTCGACGCCGTCTCGACCGCCGCGCAGGAGGCGCATACGCCACAGCGCGACGTGCCGATCGGCATTTTAGGCTCGCTCGTCATCTGCACGGTTCTTTACATCGCCGTCGCGGCGGTCGCGACGGGCGTGGTGAATTACAAGGAGCTTGGCGTGCCGGATCCGATCGCATTGGCGATGGACCGAACCGGCGTCGCCTGGATTTCATGGGTCGTGAAATTCGGCGCCATCGCTGGGCTGACGACGGCGATACTCGTGCTGCTGTTCGGCCAGACCCGCGTCTTCTACGCCATGGCGCAGGACGGTTTGCTGCCGCCGGTTTTCGCCAAGCTGCATCCAGACTTTCGCACGCCGGCTGTGAGCCAGATCATGATCGGCGTATTGGTAGCGATCGCGGCGGGGCTGCTGCCGATCGATATTCTCGGCGAGATGGTGAGCATCGGCACGCTCGCCGCCTTCGCGCTCGTGTGCATCGCGGTGCTGCATCTGCGCCGTTCGCATCCAGAGATGCATCGGCCGTTTCGCGCGCCCGGCATTCCGCTGATGCCGATACTCGGCATCGGCTCATGTCTGGCGCTGATGATCGCGCTGCCGCTCGACACTTGGTTGCGGCTCCTTATTTGGACTGGGATCGGACTCGCGATCTATATGTTCTACGGCGCCAAGCACGCCAAGCGCCATCATTGACGCCAGCCTTGACGTCATAGCGGCGCAGGCGATTGCTCGCGGTTACGTCGGTGCTTCCGATCGTTTCGTAAAGCGAAGCGTCCGGATGATATTTGGGAGCAGTCGAGCAAGGTTAGTGTCGCATGGGCGCGCCGGCGATCGTCTGGTTTCGCAACGACCTGCGCATCGCCGACAATCCGGCGCTGACCGCGGCGGCGCGGCGCGGCGCGCCGCTCGTCGCGCTCTATATTCTCGACGACGAAAGCGCCGGCCAATGGCGCATGGGCGCGGCAGCGCGATGGTGGCTGCATCATTCGCTCGCTTCGCTATCGCAGAGCCTGGCGCAACGGGGCGTGACGCTTACGCTGCGCCGCGGGCGCGCGCAATATGTCTTCGAACAGATCGTCGCCGAAACCGGCGCGGGCGCCGCCTTTTGGAACAGGCTTTATGAGCCCTGGGCGATGCGGCGCGACGAGGAAATCATATCGCAACTGCGGGACGACGGCGTCCAAACGCATTGCTTCAATGAGTCATTGCTGTTCGAGCCCGAGAAGTTGCGAACCAAACAGGGCGAACCCTTTCGCGTTTTCACGCCTTTCTGGCGCACCTGTCTCGCCGCGCCATCGCCTCCAGCGCCTTTGCCGGCGCCGCAGAGCTTGCGCGCCGCGCCGCTTCCGCCCGACAGCGACGACTTAGGCGCCTGGCATCTCCTGCCGCGAAATCCCGACTGGGCCGGCGGCATGCGCAAGGCATGGCTGGTTGGAGAGACGGCGGCGCGCGCCGAACTTGCCGATTTCACGCGCAATCACATCGGCGACTACAAGGTCGAGCGCGACTTCATGGGACGCGTCGGCGTGTCGCGGCTTTCGCCGCATCTGCATTTTGGCGAGATTTCCCCGCGCGACGTCTGGCATGCGATTACGGAGCCCGCGAGCATCGGCGGCGCGGCCTATTTGCGTGAACTCGGCTGGCGCGAATTCTGCCATCATCTGCTCGTCGCCCATTGGGATATGCCTGATCGCGCATTGGACAGGAGCTTCGAGCGATTTCCCTATCGCGACGACGCCGAGGCGCTCGAGGCCTGGCGAAAGGGCGAGACCGGTTATCCGCTGGTCGACGCCGCGATGCGCGAATTGTGGATCACGGGATGGATGCACAATCGCGCGCGTCTCGTTTCCGCGAGCTTTCTGATCAAGCATTTGCTTATCGATTGGCGCGAAGGCGAGCGCTGGTTCTGGGACACGCTGGTCGACGCCGATCTCGCCAACAACAGCGCCAATTGGCAATGGGTCGCGGGCTGCGGCGCCGACGCGGCGCCCTATTTTCGCATCTTCAATCCGGCGCTGCAGGGCGAGAAATTCGACCCCGACGGCGCCTATGTGCGCCGTTACGTTCCCGAACTCGCCGCGCTCGACGCGCGCTACATCCATCGCCCCTGGGAGGCGCCGGAAGGGGCGCTGCGCGCCGCGGGCGTGCGTCTGGGCGAGACCTATCCGCGCCCGATCGTCGATCATGCGACCGCGCGCAAGCGCGCGCTGGCGGCTCATGCGGAGATGCGACGTTAGCCGTCATTGCGAGGAGGCGCAGCCAACGAAGCAATCTAGGCGCCGCGCCACGGCATTGGATTGCTTCGCTTTACCGGCAGTGATTGTGTAACGTGGAGAAACTGTGAAAAGCCCTGCCGTCTATATCGTTGCGAGCAAGCGTAACGGAACGCTTTACACAGGCGTCACGTCGAATCTTCCGCAACGCATCTGGCAGCATCGAGAGGCGATCGTCCCCGGTTTCACGACCCAATATGGCCGCAAGACGCTCGTGTGGTATGAATTCCATGAGGCGATGCCGGAGGCGATTGCGCGCGAGAAGCAAATCAAGGCCGGTTCACGTATCAAGAAACTGGCGTTAATCGAGGCGTTCAATCCGGGATGGCGCGATCTCTATGAAGAACTATTTTGAGCTTCCCGTCGTCATTGCGAGCGAAGCGAAGCAATCCAGGGTCATGAGCGTGGCTCTGGATTGCTTCGTCGGCTTCGCCTCCTCGCAATGACAGCCTCGCCAATGTCCGCCAGAACCTTTATGCGCTTGGCAACCTGAACCTGTTTGTTGATCTCTATGCCCCCCGACATCCGTCCCTTTGATGAAATCCGCATGTTGTTCGCCAATATGCCGGCGCCGGACACGCAGGCGCTCGCCGCGGTGCGCGCGCGCGATGGCGAACTCACCAAGCCGCCGGGCGCGCTGGGGCGGCTCGAGGAAATCGTCGAATGGCTCGCGGCTTGGCAGGGTAGGGAGCAACCCGCGATCGATCGCCCGCTCGTCGCCGTCTTTGCCGGCAATCACGGCGTCGTCGCGCAGGGCGTCTCGGCCTTTCCGGCGAGCGTTACGCAGCAGATGGTGGCGAATTTCACGAGCGGCGGCGCAGCGATCAATCAGATCTGCAAGACCCATGGGATTGGCCTCAAGGTCTATGAGCTTGCGCTGGAGCGCCCGACGCAGGACTTCACCAAGGCCCCGGCGATGGACGAGCGCGAGGCCGCGGCGACATTCGCATATGGAATGGAGGCCATCGACGGCGGCGTCGATCTCCTCGCGCCGGGCGAGATGGGCATCGGCAATACGACCAGCGCGGCGGCGATCTACGCGGCGCTCTACGGCGGGCCGGCCTCGCGCTGGACCGGCCGTGGAACTGGCGTCGATAATGATGGTCTCGCGCGCAAGAACGCCGCCATCGACGCGGCGCTGGCGTTGCACGGGCCGCATCTTGCCGATCCTCTCGAAATCCTGCGCCGGCTCGGAGGACGCGAGATCGCCGCGATGATGGGCGCGATCACGGCCGCGCGGCTGAACCGCATTCCGGTCGTGCTTGACGGCTATGTCTCTTGCGCCGCCGCGGCGCTGCTGCACGCCATGGCGCCCGAGGCGATCGCCCATTGCGCCGCAGGCCATGCCTCGGCGGAAGGGGCGCATCGGGACATATTGACGCGGCTGGGCAAAAGCCCGCTGCTCGATCTTAATATGCGGCTCGGCGAAGGCTCGGGGGCCGCGCTCGCGATCGGCCTCATCAAGGCCGCGCTTGCCTGCCATCGTGACATGGCGACCTTCGCGAGCGCCGGCGTCGCAGAAAAATCAGCATAATCGACGCAAAGTCGCGGCATGGCGGCCGTCTTTAAAAAACCGTCACATCGGCATGCGCATTGAAATGGAAACGCGAGCCGCCGCCAAAGCGTGAGACAGGAGCGCGACAGCATGAACTATCCGCCGATTATCCTGATGGCCGCGCTCCTGGTCGCGCTGCTCTATCATCTGAGCCGGTTCGCCGGGCCGCGTCGACTGCTCCACGCCGCCTACGCCGCGACCGCGGCGGGGCTGATCTATATTCTGGGGTCCGCCGCCTTCGGCTGGCGGGCCGGCGCGGAGCCGGCGCTGCTCTGGGGCTATGTCGGGCTTTTCGCGCTTGTCGGCGCCTATGCCGCGCGGCGTCGGGCGCAGTTCGGCGCCATCGGCCTGCCCTGGCTTTCCGCCTTGGTTCAGCAAGGCGTCATGGCCTATATGTTCGCGCCGGATTCGTTCCGAAAGCCGCCTGTCACCTTCCTCCTGCTGATCTATTTCGCGCTGGAGGTCGTCGTTTGGCTGCGCGGACGCGAGGAGGAGCCGGACTCGCCTGCCATTGCGGATTCAGAGTCGCGGCCGCCGCTGTTTCCGCCCAAGCGTCGACGCGGCCTGACCGAAGCCGCGCTCGCGGCCGCGTCGGCGGCGATCATGTATCTTCTGTTCGTTGGGCCGCGCGCGCCCATCGTCGCGCCGGAAGCGGCGACGACGGAGCAGGCGACGGACGCGCAGATCGAGCAAACCGCCGCGAGCGAGGAGTCCGCGCCCGCGCAAGAGCCCGTCGCTGAGGCCAAGCCCGCCGACACGGAGAGCAAGGATGCGGAGGGGGGAGTCGCGCCGAAAGTGGCGGCGACAGAGCCCGACGTTGGCGCTCCATCGGCGGCCGCGAAAGCGAGCCAGGCTTATGCGGCCCGCGCCGGCGACACCTTCAAATCCATCGCCAAGCGCATCTATGGAACGCCGGATAAATGGCGCGCCATCGCCGATGTCAATCCCGACGTGAAGGCGAAAAAGTTGCGGGCGGGTCAGCTCATCAAGTTGCCGTCGCCGCCGACGCGCTGATCATATCGCGTTCGGTCATCACAAAGTCGAGCCGCTGGTCATGCGGCTCGGTCGGCACATGATCCGCTTCCTGGCAGGAATAGGCGACGCCGACGGCGACGAGGCGCTTTCCGGCGCGAAGCCCGGACAGCGTCGCGTCATAAATGCCGCCGCCATAGCCGAGCCGGAAGCCGCGCCGGTCGAAGGCGGCGAGCGGCGAAAAGACGATATCTGGATCATAGACCGGCATGTCTTTGGCGGGCTCGGAGAGGCCGAAGGGCCCCTTGATCAGATCGTCGCCCGGCGTAAAGGCGCGGAAGACGAGCGGATGACGAACCTTGTGCATCACGGGCAGCGTGACGCGATAGCCCTTGGCGGCGAGCGCGTCGATGAGCGGACGCGTGTTGAGTTCGCTGCGGATCGGCCAATAGACGGAGACGATCGGGGCGTCGACGCGCGCGTCTTTCG
>CAZCJY010000070.1:0-11351 GCA_964498975.1 uncultured Methylocystis sp. | reverse complement strand
AATCCGGCAAGATCAACGATCGCGTCGGCGGCGAAGCGGACGCAACGCGCAGAGGGCCCGCCGGCCAGCGCGGCGCCACCGTGCCTGTGGCGCAGAAGGCGGAGATGTGGGTCGGTTCGCTCACAGAGCCCAACAAGGTCGACAAAATCTACAACGCCGCCGTTGTCTGGCGCCTCGAAAACGTCGGCGGCGGACCGGGAGAGCCGGTGGGCTCAGCGGTGCGCGGCGACGTTGACGTGCCCGACGCCAAGCTGAAAATGACGCTGCTGTTCCGCAAGAACACCGACGCGACGCTTTCCGCCTCGCACACGATCAATGTGTCCTTCGCCCTGGCGCCCGACAGTCCGCTCGGCGGCGTCAAAGCCATCGGCCCGATCCAGATGCGCCGCTCGGACGCCCAATCGGGCGAGAAAGTCGCGGGCATTCCCGTGCCGATCACCGACAACAACTTCCTCATCGGGCTGATGCGCGGCGAGCGCGAAGCGCGCAACGTCGCGATGCTGCGCACGCTTGCGGCGATGGACCTGCCGTTGCAGCTCAATGACGGCCGCGCGGCGACGATCAATATGGAAAAAGGTCCGACCGGCGAGCGCGCTTTCTCCGACGCCATCGACGCCTGGGGCAAATAGGCGGGTCGGTTTAGCGCTCACATCACCAGCGTCAGTCTCTTCGCCGCGCGCGTGACGCCCGTGTAGAGCCAGCGCGCGCGATGTTCGCGGAAGGCGAAAGACTCGTCGAAGAGCGTTACGTCGTCCCATTGCGAGCCTTGCGCCTTATGCACGGTGAGCGCATAGCCGAAATCGAACTCGTCGGAATCCTTGCGCAGCGCGTATGGCAACTCGCCCTCGCCGCCCTCAAAAAATTGGGGGATGACAGCGACGCGCTGGAATTTGCCGGCTTCGCCCTCTTCCGGCGTCACCAGCATCCGCACCTTGCCGCGCCGTAGCGCGCCGGCGCTTTTCACCGTGAACAGCGCGCCGTTCAACAGCCCCTTCTTGCGGTTGTTGCGCAGACAGACGAGCTTCTCGCCCGACTGCGGCAGGTCGCCTGTAAAGCCCCGCAACTGCCGCAGGCGGCCGTTATAGGCGCGGCGCGTCTTGTTGAGTCCGACGAGCACCTGATCGGCGCCCGTGACGAGCGCGGGGTCGAGCGCCTCGCGCGCGACGATGCGCGTGTCGCCGAAGACGCCCTTCTCGATGTTCCCACCCTCGCGAATAGCCATCGACAGACGGATGATCGGATTGTCCGCCGCCTGGCGATGCACTTCTATAAGCATCACATCCGGCTCGGCCTCGGTGAAAAAGCCGCCGCCCTTCACCGGCGGCAATTGCGCCGGGTCGCCCAGCACCAGCACCTTCTTGCCGAAAGACAGAAGATCGCGCCCCAACTCCTCGTCCACCATCGAGCATTCGTCGATGACGATGAGCTTGGCGCGCGCCGCGTCGCTATCGTCGTTCAAAACGAAGGACGGCTCTTCGGTCTCCGTGTCGGTCGCGCGATAGATGAGGCTATGGATGGTGCGCGCGTCCTTGCAGCCCTTCGAGCGCATCACGAGCGCCGCCTTGCCGGTGAAGGCGGCGAAGGCGACATCGCCCTCGACATGTTCCGCGAGATGACGCGCAAGGGTTGACTTGCCCGTCCCCGCATAGCCGAAAAGGCGAAACACCTGCGGCGCGCGCGGCGTTTCCAGCCAGCGCGCGACGGCGGTTAGCGCTTGGTCTTGTTCGGGCGTCCAGACGGGCATGGGCTGCGAGATCGAATCGAGAACGCGCCACGATGCCGGAGGCGGCGGCGGCGAACAAGCCGGATGCGGCCCCGCCCGCTGAAAGTCCGCAGGAGGATGCGGCCTTTTGACGCCCGGCGGCAGGCGGAATGCCGCTGAATTGCGACAGCCGATTGAGGAAGCTTTTACCCCGCCGCTCTAGCGTGTCGACATTCGATTGTCGACAGCGGGCGGGCGAATGGACGTTCTGAGGCTTTTGAGCGAAAAACTGCATCCGGTGCTGCTCTCGCCAGGCTCGCACTTCTCGCTCTATTCGCTGGCGTTTTCCTTCTGCGTCGCCATCGCCTATCTGGCCTATCGCCAGCATTGCCGGCGCGGCCGCCTACGCCCGGCGGTTCTGGCGCGCGCCTTCTTCTCGCCGGCGCTGATCCTGCATCGTTCGACGCGCGCCGATCTCTTCTATTTCTTCGTCAATGTCTTCGTCACCGGCCTGTTCATCGGCTGGGCCTGCCTGACGGTCGCGGAAATCTCGCAGTTCACGCAAACGTCGCTAACGGATCGTTTCGGCCTTCGCACAGCCGTCGATTGGCCTCCGTTCGCAGTGCGCGGCGTCGTCACGCTCGTCGCCTTCCTCGCCTATGAGTTCGGCTATTGGTTCGACCACTATCTCAAGCATCGCATCCCCTTCCTATGGGAGACGCATAAGACTCATCACACGGCGGAGCGGCTGACGCCATGGACTGTCTGGCGGGTGCATCCGCTCGATTCGTTGATGTTCACCAATGTCGTAGCGATTTGCGTCGGGCTCGCCGTCGGGGCGGCGACCTTCGCTTTGGGCGGGCGCTATCCGGCCTATGCCGTCGATGGCGCGAATGCGTTCCTCGTGTTCTTCTTCTTCGCCTATGTGCATCTCCAGCATTCGCAGGTGTGGCTGCCCTTCACCGGAACGCTCGGCAAACTCCTGATGAGCCCCGCGCATCACCAAATCCATCACTCAATCGACCCGGCGCATTACAACAGCAATCTGGGCAATGCGCTTGCGATCTGGGACTGGCTTTTCGGCACGCTCGTCATGCCGGCGAATGAAAACCCGCGTCTCGCCTTTGGCGTCGAGGAGCCGGGCGTCGATCCGCATTCGGTCACGCAACTGCTCATTGCGCCCTTCCGCAACGTCGCCGCCGCGCTAGCCACAACGCTCGCGCCGCAGCAGCCCTCCGCGGATGTCGCGGGTCTCGAAAAATCCGCCGAGGTCAGCCGCTAAAGCCTGCAATAAGCAGCGCCCCGCCAAGCGCGAAAGAGAAGAGCGCGAAGATGGGATAGCGTTTGTCGAAGCGCATCTGCGCGAAAATCTCGCGCACCGTCCGAGGCGGCAGAAACAGCGTCAGCAGGCCGCTGATCAGCGTGATCCAGCCGACGAGCGAGACAAGAATCGCCAAGCCGTCACTCCACAGATCATGTCCGAGAACGATGGCGAGGCCGATCGCCAACCGGATCATGCCGATAAGCGCGATCGCGACAGGTTCGTGCGAGATGCGCTCGATCATTTGCAGCGCCACATCTTTACGCGCGAGCATCCAGGCGGACATGATCAACGCATAGGCGCCGATGAGCTTTGCGAGGAACAGGGTAAGCGGCGTCATCAACGCCTCCTTGAAGCCGCCGCCGCTCAAACCGCCGCGGAATGGCGCGCGGGCGACGCTCCGAGATAGGCGTCGAAGGCGGCGGCGACAAGGCGAACGAAGGGTTTTCCGCGCGGCGTCACTTTGACGCGGCGGCCCGCCAAGTCGACGACATCGTCAGCCACGAGCGACGTGAGCGACGCCTGCGCCGAGTCGAAAGCGTCCTCCGCGAAACCATGACGCATCGCGACCGCGCCATAGTCGACGGCGAAGTCGCACATCAGCCGCTCGATGATCTCGCCGCGCGCCAAATCTTCGCGCGTGAACGCGAGGCCGCGCGTCGTGGCGAAGCGCCCCGCGTCGATCGCGCGCCGCCAACCGGCGAGATCGGTGGCGTTGCCGACATAACCCTGCGGCAGGCGGCCGATCGAGGAGACGCCGAACGGCAGCAGCGCGTCGGCGGCGTCGATCGTATAGCCCTGAAAATTGCGGCGCATCCGGCCTTCGCGCGCTGCGGCCGCGAGCGGATCGTCAGGCAGGGCGAAATGGTCGAGACCGATCGCCTCGAAACCGGCGCGCTCCAGCGTCTCGCGCACGGCGCCGGCTTGCGCGAGCCGCTCGCCGGCGCCGGGAAGCGCCGCCGCGTCGATGAGCTTTTGATGCGATTTGAACCACGGCACATGCGCATAGCCGAAAACCGCGAGCCGCTGCGGCGCGAGGCCCGCAGCGAGCGACGCCGTGCGCGCGGCGTCCTCGACGCTTTGGCGCGGCAGCCCGTACATCAGATCGAGATTGATCGCTCCAACGCCGCCCTCGCGCAGCAAATGAACGGCGCGCGCGACGGTTTCGTATGGCTGAACGCGGCCGGAAGCTTCCTGCACACGGGGATTGAGGTCTTGCACGCCGAGCGAGGCGCGATTGACGCCTGTGGCCGCCAGCGCCTCGATGAGCGGCGCGTCGAGGAGACGCGGATCGAGTTCGATCGCATGCTCCGTTTCAGCTGACAGCGCGAAGCAGTCGCGCAGGCGCGCGACAATTTGCGTGAAGCGCGCCGGCCCGAGAATGCTCGGCGTGCCGCCGCCCCAATGGATGCTCGTCACGCGCCGCGCGCGGGTCGCGCGCGCCATCAGCGCGATCTCGCGCAGCAACGTCTTCGCATAGTCGGCGAGCGGCGCCTCCTGGCGCACCGCCTTGGTGTGGCAGCCGCAATAGGCGCAAATCGCCGTGCAGAAGGGCACGTGAAAATAGAGCGAGAGAGAGGCGTCGGCGTCGAGCGCATCGAGCCAGGCGCGCATCTCGCCGTCGCCGATCGCCTTCGAAAAATGCGGCGCGGTGGGATAGCTCGTATATCGAGGCACCGAGCGTTCAGCCAACGCCAATGAAGCGGGGTCCATCCGCCAGACTCCAATGCGCCGCGGCGCGGCCAGCGCCCAATCCTTAGCGCGCGGCCGCACGGCTAGCAAAAGCCGCGGCTGCCGCACTTTGACGCGGCCCGCTTTTGAATCGGCTTGGCCGCCGGGAGCGAAAGGGGCAAACTACGCGCGATTCTTCGGCTGGCGGGAGCGTGTGGAAATGGCGAATTCTTTATGGCGCATGCCACAATTGCGGCGTTTCTGCCTGATGGCGGCGGCGAGCCTCTCCTCGCCGCTTGCTCTTGCGGCCGGCGCGACGGACGCCGCCGGACGCTACACGATCCTGCGCGAGGCGGACAAGGACACCGGCTGCATGCTGACGCTGGACGCCCGTGCGCGGGGGCGCGCCGGCCTCAAGGCGCAACTTGCGCCCGCCTGCCGCGACAATGGCGTGGTGATTTTCGATCCTGTCGGCTGGGGCGTCGACCGGGGACGGCTCGTCCTTACCGCGCGCAAGGGCCACAAGGCGCATTTCGACAAGGGCGCCGACGGCGTATGGCGACGCGACGCCAAGGAAGGCAAGGCGCTCGGCCTTAGGCCGCTTTAAAAAAGAAGCCTCCCGGATTACTCCGGGAGGCTCTACGCCCGTCGCCGCGCGAGAGGGGCGGGGTGCCGGCGACGGAAGGCGTGGCGCGATCGGCGCTAATCACAAACTCGAGTGCGGCGGTAGTCGACGACCGCGCCCCATTGATCGAGGATCGGCTCCTCGACGAAGCGGCAGCCGCCATAGCCGTAATAGGCGTCGGCATGGTCCCGCCAGGAGCCGCGATATTGATAGGACTGGGCGCGACGCCAGCCGCCCTGTCGGTCCTCATGGCGGTCGTCATAGCCGTAACGATCTCCATCGCCGCGATACCCGTCCTCGTAATGGTCGCCGCGGCCCCAGCCGTCTCCATCGCCCCATTGGCCCGCGAGCGCCGGCGTTCCGAGTAAGGCGGCGAGAACGGCGGCGATTGCGAGGGGCTTGCGGGACATGCTGCTCTCCTGTCGGCCTAACGTTTGAGGCGTGGTTAAAGTCCGTCCCGCTTCGTTAAGCACAACATGGCGCCGCTCGCCTGAACCGGATATGGCCGCGCCGTTCATCCGCCAGTCATCTTTGCGGCGGCTGCGCGGCGCCCTATGCTCGGACGCAGCTTTTGAGGAAAACGCCATTGACCAAGCAAGCGCCCATTCGGCTTTTGATCGCCGAGGATCAAGCGGTGGTTCGCAAGGCCGTCGCCGCGCTGCTCGCGATGGAGCCGGATATGGACGTCGTGGCGACGGCGGCCGACGGCGACCAAGCCATTAGAGCGGCGCGCGCATTCCAGCCCGACGTCATCCTGATGGACATGAAGATGCCGCGCACGGACGGCGTCGCCGCGACGCGGGCGATCATCGCAGAAAATCCGAAGGCGCATGTGATCGCGCTTACGACTTTCGAGAATGACGAACTCGTCTTCGACGCTTTTCTCGCCGGCGCGCAGGCCTATCTCCTGAAAGACGCGGAAGAAAGCGAGATCCTCAAGGCGATCCGCGCCGTCGCGCGGGGCGAGCCCTGTCTTTCGCCGCGCATCGCGGAAAAAATCCTCGCGGAATTCCGGCGCATCAAAGGCGGCCCGCGCGGCAGCCAGCCCGCCCCTGAAGGAGAGTCGCTGACCGGGCGCGAAAAAGAAGTGTTAGGCGGCGTCGCGGCCGGCAAGAACAATCGCACGATCGCCGACGAGCTCGGCCTCGCCGAAGGCACAGTCAAGAATCATGTGAGCACGATCCTCGCGAAGCTGCATCTGCGTAGCCGCACCGAGCTCGCCATCCGCGCGCTGTCGCACCGGTAATCGCTTCACGAAGCGAAGCGTTGGAGACGACAAGCAGGATTAGAGCCGACGCCGCCAGATCGCGCAGCCGACGTCGAGAAACATTTCGGCGACGCCCTCGCCTGTCTTCGCGCTCGTATAGACCGCTTGGATTTCGGGCGCGGCGGAGGCGTTACGCACATCCGGGACAAGGTCGATCTTATTGATGATCGCGCGCACGGGACGCCCGGGAAAACTCTCCTCGAAATGCGAGACCAAAGCCGCCATTTTCACGATTGTCGCCGGCCGCGTCGCGTCCGCGACGACGATCGCGGCCGATGCGCCAGCGAGATAGACGGTCTCGAAAATGCGGTTGCCGAAATCGCCATCCGTGTCCCAAAGCACGAAACGCAGCCGCGCATTATCGCATTCGGGGCCAAGATCGACGTCATGCGTGAAAACGTCGACGCCGATCGTCGTCTTATATTCTGCGTCGAAACGATCGAAGACGAAGCGCTGCGCGAGCGAGGTCTTTCCGACGCCAATGTCTCCGAGCAGCATGACCTTGGCCGAGAGCGTTTGGTCGAACGTCATTTGACGTCGAACTCGCCCTCGAAGGGAATTTCGAAAACGACGCGACGGCTGCGCGTCGTGTCCAGTTCAGCGTCCGCGATCGGGTCCAGCGTCGAGCGTGGCACAAGCGCCAGACGCTCGCGCGGCACGCCGCGCTCCACCAGCATGGAGACCACCCTGTCGGCGCGCTTACGGGAGATCGCGCGATTCATGCTCGCCGAGCCGACTTCATCCGCATAGCCCACGACGCGCAGGCCAGAATTCGTCGACTTCAGCAGCGCCGCAAGTTCGTCGAGCTTCGCGGCCGTCGCCGCCGGCTTCAGCACATTGTCCTGATCGCCAAAGAAAACCGCGAAGGATTCGATGAAATGGCGCAGTTTTTCGCGCGCGCCCCCTTCGAGCGTGGCGCGCGCCTCCTTGAGTTCGGCGCGCAGCGCATCGATCTGCGTTTGCGTCTCCTGCAAGGTGGCGCGCGCCCGCGTTTCGCCCGCCTTGAGATCGACCGCCTGCTCCGCGAGCGCGACGACCGAAATATTGTGCTCGACCTTGTAGGGCTTGGCGGCGGAAGCCAGGGCCTCGACGACTGCCTTCGGGTCTTCTTCATTCGCCGCGAGGCCACGAAGAATGACGCGGCCGCCCTTGTGATCGATATGGAGCCGCAGCGGGTAATGCGCCAGCCGCTCATAGGGCGCCATCGCCGCATCGAAGGCGCTGCGAATGCGCGATTCGCGCCAGGCGCGCGTCACCGGCCCGGAGGCCGCCCAGATCGCGAGCGCGCCCATGACGAGGCCGAAGACGATCACCGGCGTCTTGCTTTTCGGCTTGCCCGCCTCTGGCGCAAGCGCCTCGTTCAGATGGCCGGCAATGGCTTCGGAGGTGCAGGCGGTCTCGTCTTTTTCATGTCGCTCGACGATCGACAGAAAGGCTTCGTCCAGCCGGCTTTCGTGATGGCGCGGAAGTTCGCCGCCGAATTCCGCGGCGACGATGACGCGCGGCGAGGCGCGCAGAAACACATTGCTCGCGCCAAAATCGAGCATGCGCAATTCGCCGCCCTTGTCGGCGTAGACATTGGCTGCGAATTCGGTGATCGCGGCGATCATGCCGCTCTGAAGATCGACATTGCTCTTGTCTTTCTCGCTCCGCGGCCAAGCGGCGAGAACACGGCCGCTGCCGCGTTCGAGCAGCATCGCGCGTTTGAGCTTGCCGGTCTCGACCTCGGCCAAGGCGACTTCCGCCATGCTGCGCCCCGTGAGGAGCGCGCGCAGCCGCAGGCGCCAGGAATGGGCCGAAACCAGCGCATCGATGCGCGTATTGAGCGTTTCGACGAGATCGCGAAAGGCGGCCGCCACGGCGGCGGTTACAAGCCGGCCCATGATCGGATAGAGGGCCTCGACGATCATATCCTTGGAGCGCTTGATCTCGGAGCGGATGGCGGCGACGACGAGAGGCGCAAACGCCGATGAGAGCTCGCGATGATGCTTTTTCTCGGCGTGCTTGACCGCTTCGACAAGAACGTCGCCTGTCGCCGCGCCGAGCTTTTTTTCGTCGCCGACATAGGCGTCGATCTTGTCTACCCGCTCGATGGTCGAGTCGAGACGGCGCATCGTCTCGCCGAGAAGCAGCGCCTTGAGCTGCTCGAAGGCCTCGCCGGCGCTCGGGGCAGACATCCTACGCCTTCCGCCTTGCGCTCATGTTCTGAATCGCCGCGCCGAGCTCGACGCTTGTCTTCAGCCTGCGCGGTTGATCGTGCGTTTCGCGCTTGGTTGCGCCGAACAGCGGCTGCTGAATCTGACCGATCGGATCGGCCGCCGCGCCGTTTTCAGTCCGGTTCTTGTCGTCCACGCTTTGCCTGCCACGCGCCATAAAGACCCCCGTGAAAACCGCGGCGCGCACGTAACAATGCCGCGACTGCAAGAAGAAATGCGCAATTCGCGCGGCGCCAAGCGGAAGCGGCGCAATTCATTATAAGCCGCAGCTCTTAGCACGCCATATGCAGAAAGACGAGACATAGCGCCAATTTGCGCCAATTTGGAACAGCCAAGCGGACGCTTGCCCATGCTGGGGATGCGTAGTGACGAACGTCATTCGGCAAGAGTGACCTACCGCACTTACAAGGCGGCGCTCCAAGGCGCAATTTCGGCGCAATGCACCAAGGCTGCAAGCGTTTAGCGAACACGCGTCGCGGCCGCACCTCGAACTTAGAGCGCTGAAATGTCGACCGCCAACCTAACAGAGATGCAACCTTTCAAAGCCTGCGCCGATGGCGACGGCTTTGACCCTGAGAACGTGGAGGACAACGCCGAGCTGCGCGGCACGCTTACGCGTCAGGACATCGCACTGGCGATTCATCGCCGGTTCGGCGGCATGTCTCGGCGCGAAGCCAAGCGTCTCACAGACATCGTGATTGAGGAGATGGCCGCGACGCTCGCCTCGGGCGAGTCGCTCAAACTCCACGACTTCGGCTCCTTCGTCGTGCGCACCAAGCGCGAGCGTTCCGGACGCAATCCGCGCACGGGCGCGCCGGTGCCGATCCAGGCGCGCCGCGTCGTGGTGTTCAAGGCCTCGCCCAATATGAAGGCCTCCATCAATGGCGAAGCGCCGGCGGAACGCGGCAAGAGGGGCGCGCGTCGGGGACTCGCACGCCAGCACGCCGACGCCATCGCCGCCAGCGAAAGGCCAGCGGAGTGATTTCCCGTTAGTCCGCGCTCCCAAAGAGCGGACCGGGCCCGACCGCGCCGCCCGCCCTGTGCGGCGCGTTCGGGCCCTTTCTACGGCAGGGCGGCGCGATCGAGCTTGCCGTTGGCGTTGCGTGGCAAGACGTCGAGAAACGCCACGGCGCGCGGGCATTTATAGGCGGCGAGATGTGCGCGGCAGTATGCCAGAACCGCCGCCTCGTCATGCGGCGCGCCGTCGCGCATCACGACATAGGCTTTGATGATCGTGGCCGCCGCGTCGCGGCCCGGCCGCTCGGCCGCGGCCGCCTCGGCGACGCCGTCGAATTCCAGCAGGCGTTTCTCGACTTCCGCAGGCGAGACGCGATAGCCGCCGGCGTTCATCACCTCGTCGACCCTGCCGTGGCGCCACATGTAGCCGTCGGCGTCGAACTCGCCGAGATCGCCGGAGACGAACCAGTCGCCGCGAAACGCCTCGCGTTCTTCTTCGGGGCGGTTCCAATAGCCGAGCATCATGCCGGGATCGTCGCGGCGCACGGCGAGCAACCCGGTCTCGCCCGCCGCGAGCGGCGTGACGCCGCCTTCTTGCGGCAGCGCCGCGACCGCCCTGCCCGGCTGCGGCCGTCCCGGCGAATCCGGCCGCACTGGCGTCGTCGGTCCGCTGGAGACGAAGGTTGAAATTTCGCTCATGCCGAAGGCTTCGAAAATCTCCTTGCCCGTGCGCGCGCGCCACTCGGCGAGAAGGCTCGGAGGCAGCGCCGCGCCGGCCGAGAGCGCATGGCGCAGGCTCGAAAGATCGGCGGTCTCGGGCGCGCCATATTTGAGAATCTGCCGAAAGACGCCCGGCACGGCGGCGAATACCGTCGCGCGATGCGCTTCGATGAGGCGCGGCCAAACGGCGGGGTCGGGATGGCCGTTATAGAGCACGGCCGAGCCGCCCGCCGACAGCGGATCGACGATCCCGACGCCGAGCGTATAGGTCCAGTTGATCGCGCCGGCGTGCAGCATCACGTCGCCGGGCGCGAGACCGGTCCAATGCGCGCGCATCGGCCGGCGGCCCCAGGCGGCGCGATGGGCGTGCAGCACGCCCTTGGGCCGGCTCGTCGTGCCGGAAGTGTAGACAAGATAGGCGGGGTCGTTCGCGGCGGTTTCCGCGTAGTCGTCGAGCGGGGCGCTGTCGGCGAGGCGTTCGAGATCGGCGCCGCGCAGCACGACAGCGTCGCCGCCATACGCCTCGTCATCGAAAGCGGCGCCGAGCGCGAGCGCCGACGCGCCGCAATCGCGCAGCAAAAAATCCGCCTCCTCGCAGGTGAGTTGCGATGAAGCGAGCAGCGCCACATAGCCCGCCGCGATTGTCGCAAAATAGGCGAGCGCGGCGTTGGCTTCATTGCCCATGCGGATCATCACGCGCGCGCCGGCCGGGAGGCCGAGCGACCGCAGACCGGCGGCCAGACGCCGCACTTTCAGATCGAGTTCGGCGTGGGTCCAGCGCTGCGCGCTGGCGTCGCCAACGACGGTGAGCGCCGTCGCGTCCGGCCGCAGCCGGGCGTTCTCGGCGAGGCAATAGCGGGCGAGATTGAAGC
>CAZCJY010000069.1:0-11399 GCA_964498975.1 uncultured Methylocystis sp. | reverse complement strand
AAGGACGATCCCGACGCGGCCTTTTACACGAGCTATGTCGGCCAGGGCCCGCCGCGCTTCTGGCTCGGCCTTAACCCGCAGCTGCCGAATGAAGCCTATTCCGAGATCGTGATCGTCGCAAAGGACATCGGGGCGCGCGAACGGCTCAAGAAAAAACTGGAGACGGCGATCGCCAATGGCGCCCTTCCGCAAGCGCGCGCCCGCGTCGATCGCTTCTATTACGGCCCGCCCATCGGCTTTCCAGTGCAATTCCGAGTCGTCGGGTCCGATCCGGCGAAGGTGCGCGCCATCGCCTATCAGGTCCGCGACGTGATGCGCGGCGATGAGGGCGTCGACGATCCGCATTTGAACTGGAACGAACAGACGCCGCTCGTGCGTCTCGTCATCGACCAGGACCGCGCGCGGCTCTTGGGCCTGACGCCGCAAGACGTGTCGAACCGACTTCGGCTGGCGATCTCCGGCGTGACCATCGCGACGCTGCGCGACGGCATCGACCAGATCGAGGTCGTGGCGCGCGCGAACCCGCAGGAGCGCGGCGATCTGTCGCGGATCGGCGACATGGTCGTCTATGCGCGCGACGGCAAGGCGGTGACCGTCTCGCAGGTCGCCAAAATCGTCTATGAGCATGAAGAGCCGATCTTCTGGCGCCGTAACCGCGATATGAGCATCACCGTGCGCTCCGGCGTCAAGGATGGCGTGCAGGCGCCGGACGCAACGATGCGCATCTGGCCGCGCCTCGCCGAAATCCGCGAGAGTCTGCCGCCGGGCTATCGTATCGAGATGGGCGGCGCCATTGAAGAGTCGAATAAGGGCAACGCCTCGATATTC
The DNA here is from genome assembly GCA_964498975.1 of uncultured Methylocystis sp. GTDB lineage: Bacteria > Pseudomonadota > Alphaproteobacteria > Rhizobiales > Beijerinckiaceae > Methylocystis. The sequence goes on along the minus strand of CAZCJY010000069.1, from coordinate 10,571 downwards.
GCGGTGTTCCCTTTGGTCGGCCTTGTCATGCTGACGATCGTCATGTTCCAGTTGCAGAACTTCACCCGCGTCGCGCTCGTCATGGTGAGCGCGCCGCTTGGCGTCATCGGGGCTTCGCTCGCGCTCAATGTCGCTCACGCGCCTTTCGGCTTCGTCGCTTTGCTCGGCCTGATCGCGCTTTCTGGCATGGACATGCGCAATTCGATCATTCTCGTCGATCAAGTGCGCCAGGATCTCGAACGCGGCGAAAAATACCGCGAGGCGATCATCGGCGCGACCGTGCGGCGCGCGCGGCCGGTGGCGCTGACCGCGCTTGCCGCGATCCTCGCCATGATTCCGCTGTCGCGCTCCGCCTTCTGGGGGCCGATGGCGCTGACCATCATGGGCGGCCTTTTCGTCGCGACCTTCCTCACCGTGCTGTTCCTGCCGGCGCTTTACGCGACCTGGTTTCGCCGTCATCTTAGCGAAGGTCTCGCCGAAGCCGAAAGCGCCCGCACCGAGGGAGTCGCGCAAGGCCTTGCGAGGGGAGCCGCAGAATGAGCGCGATGGGAGAGACGGCGCCGAGCGCGCGCGAGATCGAGCAGCGCGCCAAGATCATCGCCACGGCGGAGCGGCTGTTTCGCGAGATCGGCTTCCAGAAAACGACGGTGGCCGACATCGCGCGCGAATTGCGCATGTCGCCGGCCAATGTCTATCGTTTCTTTAGCGCGAAGTCGGAGATCAACGCCGCCGTTGCGCGCCAACTCATGAGCGAGGTCGAGGAGGCAGCGCGGAAAATCGCCCATGGACCCGGCTCGGCGGCCGAACGCTTGCGCGCGCTCATTTTGGCCAATGAGACCATGAACGCCGAGCGCTATGTCGCCGACCGTAAGCTTCACGACATGGTCGAGGCGGCGCTCGTCGAGAATTGGCCGATCATCTCCGACCATATCGACCGCATCGACGCGGCGATCGAGCAGGTCGTCGCCTCCGGCATGGCGAGCGGCGAATTCGCCCAAGGGGATGCGCAACTTGCGGCGCGTCTCGTGCACGCCGCCTGCATCCGCTACTGCCACCCGCGGCTGATGGTGGAATGCGCCGACCGGCCGACGCCGACGAGCGCGCAAATGGTCGAATTCTGCATCGCCGCCCTGCGCGCGGGGATTTGCGAAAGCCCGGCGCCGCCGCAGGTTGCGCCCGTCTAGGCGGGCGGCCGAAGATTGGACCTATACCTTCGGCGCCGGCGTCGTATAAAATTGTCGCGTTCCATGACGCTTTGCGGCCGCGGCCGCAAAGCAGGCGGCAGAAAAGCAGGCGGTCGATGAAGGTCACTCTGGTTCAGATGAATTCGGTTGGCGACAAGGCCCTCAACCTCGCCAACGCCCGCGCGTTGATCGAGCGCGCCGTCGCCCAGGAGCGTCCGGACTGGATTTGCCTGCCCGAGGTCTTCGATTTCATCGGCGGCTCGCGCGCCGAAAAAATGGCGGCGGCGGAAGAGCTGCCTGGCGGACCCGCCTATGAGATGTGCCAGGGGCTCGCGCGCGAGCATAAGGTCTTTATCCACGCCGGCTCCATCCTCGAAAAGGCGCCGGGCGAAGAGCGGCTCCACAACACCAGCGTCGCCTTCAACCGCGAAGGCAAGGAAGTCGCGCGTTACCGCAAGATCCATATGTTCGACATCACCGCCCCTGACGGCGCCAAATATCATGAGAGCGCCGCCTTCAAGCCGGGCGATTCCGTCGTGACCTATGATTGCGAGGGCGTCACCGTGGGCTGCGCCATCTGTTACGATCTGCGCTTCTCCTATCTGTTCCAGGCGCTGGCCGATAAGGGCGCGGATATTGTCGCGTTGCCGGCCGCCTTCACGCTCGTAACCGGCAAGGACCATTGGGAGGTGCTGTGCCGCGCGCGCGCCATCGAGATGCAGGCCTATCTCTGCGCCCCGGCGCAGACCGGCGCGCATAGGGCCGGCCATGAAACGCGCTTCACTTACGGCAATTCGCTGATCGCCGACCCCTGGGGCCATGTCGTCGCGAAGGCTTCCGAGGGGCCGGGGCTTGTGTCGTCCTATGTCGACGTCGACCGCATCCGCAAGGTGCGCGCGATGATCCCGGTCGCGCAGCACAAGGTGAAACTGTCGGTTTGACGTCTCGGCGGTGCGCCGCAGCAAGGTGCGCGGCGGCTTGTCGCGCATGGCGCTTCAAGCGGCTATCGCCCTTGCATCTCTATCATTTATGCGTACTATACGCGCCGTGGGCGTTAGGCGCCCTGCTTATTGCCTTGTGACATTGCCGCGCAAACTCTGAGGGGGAGTTGTGTTTAACCCAGTCCCGACAGACCTAACCTTCCGCGTTTTTTTGGCATGGTAAGAAAAAGCGCTCCAGGAAGCACCTTGACGCGCGCGGCGCTGCGGGAGGCCGTCTATGGCTGTTGCCCGGCGCTTTCCCGCGCTGAGGCGCGCAAGATTTTGGACGCGACTTTTGACGAGATCAGCGAAGCGCTGCTGCGCGGCGAATCCGTAAAATTGCGTTCATTCGGGACTTTCAACGTCCGCGCCAAGCGCGAACGGATCGGCCGTAACCCAAAAACCGGCGTCGAGGCCACCATAACCCCGCGCCGCGTCCTGACCTTCAAGGCTTCGCCCGTGCTCGTCGCCCATGTCAATGGCGACGCCGTCATTCCTGAGGAAGACTGAGTCCCTTATTATCCCGCCTGTTTACGCCTTGCCGCCGCGATTCAATCGCGGCGTTGCGGGCGGCTTTCCGCTATAAGGACGAATGATGCAGAAATTGAGCGTGGCGGTCGCCGCCTTCGCGGCCCTTACGGCGCTTGTCGGCGCGCATAAGGGCGAGTCTGACCTCTTCGTCCTCGCCGTCGCGGCCGCGCTGTGCGCCTATACGACATGGCGCGCCGCCGACATGTCCAGCTTCTTGAAAATTTTCGCGGCGATTTTTTCCGTCGAGACGATCGTCTTCGGCGCCGTCCGCCTCGCGCAGATCGAGGGACTCTGGCCGGCGCAGCTGGCGGATTACGCGCCGCCCGAGAGCATGTCGCTGACCGTGGCGGTGTTCTCGATCATCGTCTACGCGGTCTCCCACATCCGGGTCGTGCGCGAGATGACGCGCATCGCCGATTTCTATTTCGACTCATTGGAGCGCGGCGAAGGGCGCGTCTGGCCGTTTCCGCGCTTCGCCGCGCGCGAAAGCGCGATCGCGGTCGCCATGGTCGTGTTGCTGGTGCTGATCAATCAGGGGCAGGTCGGCATCACCGTGCGCCTGTCCTTCTTCAACCGGGACTGGTTCAACGCCATCCAGGAGAAGAACGCCGCGGAATTCTGGCGTCAGCTGCTGTTTGTCTTCACGCCCTGGGCCTTCGTCTATGTGGCGAGCGCGGTCATCGAATTCGTGGTGCAGTCGATGCTCATCATCCGCTGGCGCCGTTGGCTGACCGAGCATTACGTCGAGCGTTGGCTGGGCCAGCACACGCATTACGGAATGGCGCTCGCGGGAGGCGAAGCCGACAATCCCGATCAGCGCATCGCGGAGGACGTGAATCGTTTTATCAGCGGCGGAGAAGAGGGCTATGGCATCTACTCTTACTCAATTCTGCTGATCGCGACGATGAGTTCGCTCGTCTCCTTCGCCTATGTGCTGTGGGAGCTCTCCGGCAATTATCCGCTGCCCGGCACGGATATTTATATTCCCGGATTTTTGTTCTGGGTCGTGCTGCTCTATGCGGCGCTCGGCACGCTGGTGACGCATCTCATTGGCCGGTCGCTGACGGGCCTCTATTTCGATCGACAGCGGCGCGAGGCGGATTTCCGCTTTTCGCTCGCGCGGCTTCGCGAATATAGCGAGCAGATCGCGCTGCTTTCCGGCGAAGGCGCGGAGCGCGGGTCGCTGCTGTTGCGTTTCGCCGGCATTATCGGCAATTATCTGGCGATCGTGCGCAAGCGCAAGGAATTGATGGCTTTCACCGCCACCTACGGCCAGCTGTCGCCGATCATTCCTTATGTGATCACCGCGCCCTTTTATTTCGCCGGCCGCATCCAGCTCGGCGTCATGACGCAGACGGCGAGCGCCTTCGGTCGCGTCGAAAGCGCGCTGACCTTCTTCATCAACTATTATACGTCGCTCGCGAATTTCAAATCCGTGCTCGATCGTCTGACGTCATTCGACCAGGCGATCGAAGCGGCGCGCGCGCAGACGGCGAAGACGCGCATCGTCTCGCCGGCGGACGGTGCCGATATCCGTATCCGCGGCCTGAGGCTCGGGCTGCCGGATGGGCGCAACATTGTGGAGGTCGACGATCTCGCGCTTTCCGTCGGCCAATCCGTATTGCTCACCGGGCCGTCCGGCTCGGGCAAGTCGACGCTCTTTCGTGCGCTTGCGGGCGTCTGGCCCTACGCCACGGGAGACATACTGACGCCGAGAGGCGCGCATGTGATGCTCGCGCCGCAACGCCCCTATATTCCGATGGGCGCGCTGGCCGAGGCGGTCGTCTATCCCGGCGCTGTCGCTCATTACGCGCGCGCAGACATCGAAGAAGCGCTGCGCGCTGCGCATCTTGCGCCCTTCGCCCATCGGCTCGAAGAAGACAATAATTGGGGCCAGCGCCTGTCGGGCGGCGAGCAGCAACGCGTGGCTATCGCGCGGGCATTGCTCGCCAAGCCCGATTGGCTGTTCCTCGATGAGGCGACGTCGGCGCTCGATGAGAAGCTTGAGGAAGAGATCTATCGCGCGCTGCGCCAACTGCTGCCGCATACGACCATCGTCTCCATCGGCCACCGCTCGACGCTGCACGCCTTTCACGACCGCCATATTGTGATGGAGCCGGTCGCCGACGGTCTCTTTGCGCCGCGCGACAGGGTCCTCGCGTGACCGCCAGCGGCAAGGGCTCTGGGCGCGAAGGCGGCCGGTCGCTCAAGACGCGCGTGAAAACCGCGCGCAAGCGCACGCTCTCCTCGACGCTGTGGCTCGAGCGCCAGCTCAACGACCCCTATGTCGCGCGCGCCAAGCGTGAAGGCTATCGCTCGCGCGCCGCCTATAAGCTCATCGAGATGGACGACCGCTATCATTTGTTCAAACCCGGTGGCCGCATCGTCGATCTCGGCGCCGCGCCCGGCGGCTGGTCGCAGATCGTCGGCGTCGATTTCGCCGTGAAGGATTTCAACGATCCGGACGCGCCCGAATTCATCAAGGCGATGCTGGGCGGCGAAGCGGATGGCGTGATGTCCGATATGGCCGCCAACGCGACCGGCCATAGGCCGACCGACCATCTGCGCATCGTCGCGCTTGCCGAGCTTGCGGCGGATTTCGCTTGCGACGTGCTGGCGTCCGGCGGCTTTTTCGTCGCCAAGGTATTGCAGGGCGGCACGGAAGGCCAGTTGCTCGCCCGCCTCAAGCGCGATTTCGCGAGCGTGCGCCATGTGAAACCGGCCGCGAGCCGCGCGGATTCGGCGGAGCTTTATGTGCTCGGGACGGGATTTCGCGGCAGGCGGGAAGCGCCTGCTTCCTGACGCGGTGCGCGTCTTCCAACGCCATTGACGCTTCCGGCGCGCGATATATCGTAACAAGTTTAGGTTGTGATCGTTTCATTTTGAAATGCCCTCAACGCCGACGGCGTGGCGAGGTGTGAAATGGCTGATGATTTTCGTATCCTGCGTTCGCCTATAGCTCGAGCGCTGCAGCTTTTTCTTTTCCTGTTGCTTGTCGCGCCTAGTTCGGCGCTTTCCGCTCAAAACAGTTCCAGCGCTGAGCCGGCCCCTCCAGAACCGGCGGAAGCGGAGACCGCGCCTTCATCCGATCCCGCGATCGCTGCAAAAGCGAAGTCATGTTCCGATCGGGGGAAGGGTCTACCGCAAGTCGCCGTCTCAAAGGATTACGGCCAAATTTGCGAACCACATGGAGATACGCAGGCGGCGCGCGTGCTCGTCTGTCTGGCGCGCGGGCTTGAAGCTGTGCTGGTCGCTGAATTTAACGGCGTCGTTTGCGCGTCTGCGTCGCGTGGCCGTTCTTTCCTCGAGTCAACGACGGTAGACACGAAAACTCGGCGCTATCCCGACTCGCGGCAGATCCGGCCCGAAGAGGTGTGCACTCACGCGCCGACAAGCGACAGACGCATCGTCTCGCGGACCTTCGTCAAGGATCTGATGCGCGATGCGAAGGAAAAGATCGACCCAAAAGGCGTACGAATTATCGGCGGCGTCTATTGTGATGGGATCGATCTGTCGGGTCTTGATCTTCCCTATTCTCTGGCTTTGGACAAGTCGATTTTCACTTGCACGCACTCGACCGAGTGCAGACGCGTGCCCATCGAGATCAGAAACTTTCGAACGAAGGGCGATCTCTCTCTTGACTACGCTATATCGCATTTCAGCGTTCGGATCACGCGGTCCGAAATTTCTGGCTCGCTCTATAGCCAGGGCGCATATCTTTCAAAATTGACGATCATTGACACGGCTGTTCACGGCTCGGTGAATGCGCCGGACTCGCTCATCGGCGATGAGTTGATGATCGAAAATACAAAGGTCGACGGCGACGTCGATCTCGCCCGCAGCTTCTTCTCGCATCTGGTCTTTCTCAAAAACCACGTCGGCGGCGCGCTTGATCTCGGACAATCGCAAGCGCGATGTAGTTTCGACGTTCGTAAGAACGAAATCGATGATGTCGTCGCCGTGGAGTTTGGATTTGGCGACGTGCGGACGTCCGATACAGGCGAGGAGCTTTTTGGATTTAAGGCCGGGGGCGCAAAATCGAATAACGCCTACCAACGCTTTACGGGACCGGAGTCACGAATATTCAAAGGTGAAAAGCCATTCCCTAAGAGTTGCGATTACGTCCGGTCGATCGTGCCAGGCTCTTTTGTCTTCATCGAAAACCATATCAGATATTCGATCTGCCTGCGTGATTTTACCTGGCTTGTCGATGATAGGAACCTCCCCGAGAGCAGCATCATCTATTTGAACGAAGACGTTGTCGACGGCGCGACTTGGCTTGACATCAAGAATCCGGCGCAACGCGACCCCGGAAGCCCAACGCGCAAGAGACCGGAGTTGAGCATTTTCAATCTCAAGACTGGAACATTTGTGTTGGATTTCGAGGTGGCGACGGAAGATGTCCTCGTAAGAGTCAATGGTTTGCATTTCGAGCGCGTCTATTCCGCCAAGGACAAATGCGAAACCGCTTTGTCGCCGCGCGCTACGAAAGAGAAGGCGAGACCGCGCAAGGCGAGCGATGCCCCGAAGTTCCCTCCGAGCCTGCGCCTTCCAAAGCCCGAGCACGTTACCGCTTGGGTGAAGAAAAACGCTTTCAAGGGCACTCAGCCCTTTGCCCAATTCGTAAGCGTATTCGAGCGCGCTGGCGACGCCGATGCTGCGCGCGACCTCAAGATTCAGGGCGAAACGACGACTGTGATGAGACGCCTCTGCAAGAACTGGGGCTTCTATTGCGAAAAGGAAAACAATAATTCCAGCGAAGGAGAAGAGGCAGATCATCATACGAACGCGCTAGGTCGGTTGTTCCAGCGGATGGAAGACCGACTCGTCGCGCTGCTGCAATTTTCGCTGTGGAATCTGGCGGCTCATGGCTTTCGTCCCGAGCGCGTCGTCTGGTTCGCTCTCGGCACGCTTCTCCTATATTGGCTCGTGATACAGCTCGCAGGCGTTGTGGGTTTTAGCGTCATGGAAGAGAAAAATTCCGATGGGCCGCCACGCATTCAACCGATTGGCTTGATCTTTCTGTTCGACAAGCTCATTCCCGGGTACAAATTAAGAGAGGATCACTCCAAGCCTCTGCAATTTTACGTATTGTCGGACCAGAAGGAGACATCTTACGCGTTCAAACGCTTTTTCACGGTATGGAATGTCACGGAGGCTAGCGAACGCCAGCAACGCAGAATTGTGCTTTGCTTCGATCTGCTCAGATGGTTCGGACTGATCTGTGCAATCTTCCTGTTCGCGGCGATTGGTCGGCTGGTGCGATGATAGGCTGATCACCGACGCGCGGATGCAGGAACTCTCCCCACAAGCTCTGCGCCAGCGTGGGGCGAAAGTCGCAGGAACTGGGTGACGGCAAGCGCCGAAATCGCCGCGACAAGAAGGAACGCCGGCGTGAAATCCCCGGCCTGCAGGGCGATATCGCCGCGCAGCGCGCGCGTCGTCTCGAGCGCCGCGGCGCCGATGGCAACACCCGTCGACAGCGACAATTGCTGCGCGACGGAGGCGAAGCTCGTCGCGCGGCTCATCGCGTCCTGATCGACATCCGCATAGCCGATCGCGTTCAGCGCCGTGAATTCGAGCGAGCGGAAAAAGCCGCCGACGAGCAACACGCCCATGATGACCCAATGCGTCGTCGTCGCCGAGAAGAGCGCATTGACGGCGAGGAAGGCGGCGGAGATCAGCGCATTGACGATCAGCACGCGGCGAAAGCCGAATATTCGCAGGATCGGCTGTGCCGTCGTCTTCATCGCCATCGCGCCGGCCGCCGAAACGAAGGTCAAGAGTCCCGCTTCATAGGCGGTCAGCCCGAAACCCGCCTGCAGCAGCAGCGGCAGCAGAAACGGTACGGCGCCAAGGCCGACGCGAAACAGGAAGCCCCCAAAGACGGCCGCGCGAAAGGTCGGAATGCGCAAGAGCCGCAGATCGACGATGGGATAGGGCGCGCGCTGCGCATGACGAACATACGCAAGCAGCGCGCTCGCGCCGATTGCGATAATCAGCGCGACAATCGGCGTCGGCGCGAAGCCGCGTCCGGCGATGGTGAAGCCGAAGACAAGGCAGGAAAGGCCGACGCCGGACAGAATCGCGCCCATGACGTCGAGCGGCGGCGTTTCCTCTTCGCGCAGATTTGGAATGAAACGCGTGACGAGCGCGACGCCGAGAACGCCGATCGGCACATTGATCCAGAAGATATAGCGCCAATGAAAATAAGTCGCGATGAAGCCGCCGACGGGCGGGCCGATCAACGGCCCGATCAGCGCGGGAATGGTGAGATAGGCCATGGCGCGCACGAGCTCATGGCGCGGCGCGGTGCGCAGCAGCACGAGGCGCCCGACCGGCGTCATCATCGCGCCGCCCAGTCCCTGCACCACGCGCGAAGCGACGATCGACGCGAGGGAATTGGAGAAGCCGCACAGGATCGAACCGAGCGTGAAGACGACGATGGCGGCGCGAAACACCCGCCGCGCGCCGAACCTATCCGCGGCCCAGCCGGAGAGCGGAATGAACACGGCGAGCGAGAGCAGGTATGAGGTGAGCGCCAGTTTCAGCGCGACCGGGTCTTCGTGAAGATCGACGGCCATCGTTGGCAGCGCCGTGGCCAGCACCGTGCCGTCGAGCTGCTCCATGAACAGCGCGGTGGCGATGATGAGCGGCGTGACGAAATAGGAGGACAAGGCGCTCAGCTCGTCATTGCGAGCAAAGCGAAGCAATCCAGGATCGTATGGCTGTCGCTGGATTGCTTCGTCGTTGCGCGTCTCGCGATGACGGCGGGGGAGCTGCTCGGAGTCAAATCAGTTTCAGCCCCCGAAAGCTGGAATGACCGTGGCGGCCGACGATGAGATGATCGTGCACGGCGATGCCGAAAGGCTGGGCGATCGCCGCGATGTCCTTCGTCATGCGGATGTCGGCGGCCGAGGGCGTCGGATCGCCGGAGGGGTGGTTATGCGCGAGGATCAGCGCGCTCGATCCAAGCTCCAGCGCGCGCCGCACGATCTCGCGCGGATAGACCGGCGTGTGGTCGATGGTGCCGACGCCCTGCACCTCGTCGGCGATGAGCGCGTTGCGCTTGTCGAGAAACAGGATGCGGAATTCTTCGCGTTCGGCATAGGCCATCGCGGTGCGGCAATAGTCGAGCACGTCCATGAAGGAGGAGAGCACGGCGCGCTTCTGCAGGGCGCCGCGGGCAAGGCGCTTCGCGGCGGCCTCGACGAGCTTGATCTCGACGATCGCCGCTTCGCTCAAACCCTCGACTTCGCGCAGCCGTTCCGGCCGCGCCGCGACCGTCTCCACATAAGAGCCGAAAAGCGCGATCAGAGCCTTGGCCAGCGGCTTCACGTCGCGGCGCGCGATGGCGCGAAAGAGCAGGAGCTCCAGCATTTCATAATCGGCGAGCGCGGCTTCGCCCGCCTCCATGAAACGGTCGCGTAGGCGCTGGCGGTGGCCATGAAAATGCGGTGCTTCTTCGCGCATGCCGGAGCTGTCGCCCGCCTCGGCGTTCTGCGCCTTCTTCATGCGCTAGCGGTCGAACCGGCAGGATTGTCCAGTCCGGCTGGCGATTTGGTGAAAATCTCCGCGCCGGTTTCGGTGACGCCGATCGAATGCTCGAACTGCGCGGAAAGCGAGCGGTCGCGCGTCACGGCGGTCCAGCCGTCGGAAAGAATCTTCACTTGCGAGCGCCCCAAATTGATCATCGGCTCGATGGTGAAAAACATGCCGGGCTTCAGCGCCACGCCCTGGCCTTTGACGCCATAATGGAGAATGTTCGGCTCGTCGTGGAAGACGCGTCCGAGCCCATGGCCGCAGAAATCGCGCACGACAGAGCAGCGTTCGCTTTCGGCATATTGCTGGATCGCCGCGCCGATGTCGCCGGTGG
>CAZCJY010000068.1:0-11478 GCA_964498975.1 uncultured Methylocystis sp. | reverse complement strand
GCCCAATCTCGTCACGCTGCTCGCGCTGTCGATGGGGCTGACGGCGATCCGCTATGCGATCGAAGGACGTTTCGAAACCGCCGTCACGGCGGTGATGGCGGCGGCGGTGCTCGATGGACTCGATGGGCGCCTTGCGCGCGCGCTGAAAGGCACCTCGCGCTTTGGCGCCGAACTCGACTCGCTTTCCGATTTCGTCGACTTCGGCGTCGCGCCGGGACTATTGCTGTATTTATGGACGCTGCATGAGATCAAGGGTCTCGGCTGGTTCGCCGTGCTCGTCTTCGCGATCGCCTGCGCGCTGCGCCTCGCGCGTTTCAATGTGATGATCGACGATCCGACGAAACCCGCTTGGCAGGCCGAATTCTTCGTCGGCATGCCGGCGCCTGCCGGCGCCGTGACGGTGCTGTTGCCGCTCTATTTGCATTTCTCCTTTCTGGAGCTCCCGGCGTCGAAAGCGATGACGCCGTTCTACATCGTCTATGTGCTCGCCATCGCCTTTCTGATGGCGAGCCGCATTCCGCATTTCTCCGGCAAGCGGATTGGCCGCATTCCGCGCGATCTCGTCATTCCCGTGCTGTTCGGCGTGGGCGTCACGGCGCTGCTGCTCGCCATCTATCCGATGGAGCTGCTCGCAGTGGTGAGCCTTGCCTTCCTGGCGGCGATCCCATTCAGCGTAAGGCGTTACAACGCGCTTGCGAAAGCGGACGCCGAGAAGGCCGAGTCAACAGAGGCCTCTCAGACGCAGTAGCACGCTATGAATTGGCCTTTGCGACATAGGCGACGCTCGGCAATTCTCTAAAGTGTGCGTCGCATGTCAGAAGCTCCGCGCCATATTCGAGCGCGGTTGCGTAAACGATCGCATCGGCAGTCGCGAGCTTATGTTTGGCGCAGAGATCCGCCGCCACAAGCGCGATTTTTGTGTCGAGCGGGGCCACGACGCAAAGCTGCGTGAAAGCGCTCACCTGATCCGCCTTGTCCTCGTCCACCTCGCGGGTCATCCACTTGGAGAGTTCAAGCTGCACGATCGTCGGCACAAGCCATTCGTCGCGGGGTGGAATGGCCGAAGACAACGCCTTTCCGGTTGGCGACGCAATGAGCCATTCAATCCAAGCGGACGTATCGACAAGCCGCATCAATAGCGGTCTTTGCGGTCGCGGTAGTTTTCCGGCTTTGCCCCCTTGGCGATCCCGACCAGTTGATTGCGTTCGGGAACCGGCACGAGCAGCACGCCAGTTCCTTTCGGAATGAAGGCGAACTCCTGGCCCGCCTTCCACTTGCGCGCATCGCGAACCGCTTTCGGGATCGAGATTTGGAATTTGGCGGAAAGAGTAGCAGTGTCCGACATGTCATACGCACATCTGATCGATACCAAGGAAGTAAGAAAATATCGCACATCGGCCAGGCCGGCAACTGCGCCAATTCACCGCGCGGCGAGCGGCGCCAAGGGCTGGCTTTCGATCTTCTGACTAACTGCGGACGGCGGCGCGCTCTCGGGCGTCGGCTCGGCGCCCCGCGCGTCGATCACCGCCTGCGTCTGCGCGTCCGCGGCGCGCGGCGCGGCGAGATGCGCGCCAATCTTGCGCACGACGTCGGGCGCTTCGGCGAAAGCGCCATGGCCGACGAAATCCGTCGAGAAAGACGAAATGTCATGGACGGAGACGCCCAAGCGATCGAGTTCCGCCTTGTCCTCGGGCTTGGCGGGATCCATCGCGCCAAGGCGCGGGCGCGCGCCAGCGATGCGGGAGGAAAGCGACAAGGCGCGATCATTGCTGGCAATAAAAATCGACACGCGATGCGGGTCGAGCCGCGCCACCTGCTGGCGGAATACGTTGAGATCGATGTCGGGCGCCGCCAACATCACTTCGCCGAGTCGTCCGTCGAGATCGGGATGGCCTGACTGCGCGACGCCGCGCAATGTCTCCATCGTCAGCCATGCGCCCATCGAATGCGCGAGCACATGAATGCGCCCGACGCCAGGCGTGTGAGAAAGGTCGAGGATGAGCTTTTCCAGCGTGTCGCGCGAGACCGTCGCCGCTTCCTTATCCGATTCATAGTTGAACAACCCGCCGCGCGAATTCCAGGCGAAGAGCGCGGGAACGCCGGAGAACTGGCCGTCGGCCACGATCTGAGCGAGACGGTAGCGCGCATCGTCGAGCCCGGTGTTGAAACCATGCACATAGAGCAGAACGTCGCGCGAATTGCCGACGCGGCCCGACACATGCGAGGCGACTTCGCCGTAGAACTCCTGCTCGTCCATATTGCGCTTCGTCAGCACGGTGAAATGCCGCTGACGATCCGCGCCGCCGAAACTCGGCCGCTCGACGTTGCCGGGGCGATGATTGAGCGGCACGCCAATCGACGTCAGCGAAAAACGCGCGTGGCCGTCGTCCGCGGCTCCCTCCGAACGACGCGTGGAGGCAACGAAAAGCGCGACATTCGCCGGCTCGCCGCGCGGGCCGGCGACAAGCGAAACCGCATTGCCGACATGACCGTCGACCATGCGCATGCCGTCGGACATGCAGCCGGCAAGCGCCGCCGCGGCCAAAACCGCGCCAAAGCGCGTGAGTATTTTTTCCCCAAAGTTGCGCAAATAGTTGGCTCGATCCGGCGCCTGTTCGGAAAACATGTTCCGTAGCGGCGCGGGGTTGACGTAAGGCGCGTCGGCCCAGCATCGCCTTTGTGACCGCCGAAAGCGACGAAAGCGGGGCGAAGCGCCCGTCGATTAAGGGAAAAAGTCTCGATATTTCATGAATGCTGCGCAAATTCGCCGCACTTGCGCGGCTACGCCGCGCCTGTGCATAGTGGCGACAAAATAACTCAAAGGGAGACGCGGCGGCGAAGCGCCGTCGCACGCCGGATAAGCAATGCGGATCAGGATATTGGGCTCGGGCGCCGGCGGCGGCTTCCCGCAATGGAACTGCAACTGCGCCAATTGCAGAGCAGTCCGCGCGGGCGCGCCGGGCTATTCGCCGCGCACGCAGTCTTCGCTCGCGGTCAGCGCCAACGGCGCCGATTGGCTGCTCCTTAACGCCTCGCCCGATTTGCGCGAGCAGATCGCCGCGGCGCCGGATTTGGCGCCGTCCGCCGGCGACGATGTGCGCGCCAGCCCGATCAAGGCCGTGGCGCTGACAAATGGTGACGTGGACCATGTCGCAGGCCTTCTGAATCTGCGCGAGGCGCAGCCCTTCAGCCTCTATGCCGCCGGCCGCGTGCTGGAGGCGCTGGGCGCCAATCCGATCTTCACCATTTTGCAAACGCAACTCGTGCCGCGCATCGAATTGCGGATGGACGAAGCGGTTGCGCTGAGAGGCGCCGGACTCGATCTCGGGCTTTCAATCCGCGCTTTTCCGGTGCCCGGAAAAATCGCGCTCTATCTTGAGAACGCCAACGCGCCCAATTTCGGGACCAGCGCCGGCGATACGCTCGGCCTTGAGATTGTCGAGACGAAGACGGGCAAATCCTTTTTCTACATCCCCGGCTGCGCCAAGATCGACGCGCCGCTCGCTACGCGATTGAAGGGCGCCGCGCTCATCTTCTTCGACGGCACCTTGTTCCATGAAAATGAAATGATCGACCAAGGTCTTCTGGGCAAGACCGGTTCGCGCATGGGCCACATCAACATGAACGGCGCCGATGGCTCCATGGCCGCTTTCGCGCCATTGGACGTGAAGCGCAAAATCTATGTCCACATCAACAATTCAAATCCGGTCCTGAACAAATTCTCCAAAGAATGCGCGGTCGTCGAAGCGGCCGGCTGGGAGATCGGCGAGGACGGCATGGAGGTGAGCCTGTGAACGACATCGCAAGCGTGGACTGGCGCGGCGCGGCGCCCCTTTCGCGCCAGGAATTCGAAGCGGCGATCCGCGCCGTCGGCGCCGAGCGCTATCATGACAAGCACGAATTTCATAAGCTGCTCCATGGCGGCAAGCTCAACAAGGATCAAGTCGCCGCCTGGGCCTTGAATCGCTATTGCTATCAGGAAGCGGTGCCGCGCAAGGACGCCGCCTTCATGAGCCGAGCGCACGACCGCGAGCTGCGCCGCGAGTGGATCCATCGCATTCATGATCACGACGGCCTGGGTGAAGAAGGCGGCGGCATCGAGCGTTGGCTCGTGCTGACCGATGCGCTGGGCTTTTCGCGCGACTATGTGACCTCGCGGCGCGGCGCCCTGCCCGCGACGAAATTCGCCGTCGAGGCCTATGTGCGCTTCGTCGTCGAGCAGCCGCTTGTCGTCGCCGTCGCGTCTTCGCTGACCGAACTCTTCGCGCCTTCGATCCATCGCGAGCGCATCGCGGGAATGCTGGAGAACTACGACTTCGTCGACGATCACGTGATGGCCTATTTTAAGCGCCGGCTGACGCAGGCGCCGCGCGATTCAGAATTCGCGCTCGGCTATGTTCTGGACAACGCCAGGACGCGCGCCGAACAGGAAGCCTGCGTCGCGGCCGTCCGTTTCAAATGCGACGTCTTGTGGGCGCAGCTCGACGCATTACATCACGCCTATGTCACGCCAGGGCTGATCCCGCCCGGGGGGTGGCGGCCGGGAGAAGCGAATGCCTGAATTGCATGCCGCGCGCTTCGTGATCGGCCCGGACTCGCGTCCGGCCTTCACGCGTTATGCGCGGCTGCATGAGGATCGCGCGCGGGCGCGAACCGTCATTCTCGCGCCGGAACGCGCCTATGAACTCGACCCGATCGGCCTTATCGTGTTGCGCGCGATAGACGGCATCACGCGCGTCGCGGATCTTTGCGCGCGGCTCGCGCAGCAATATTCGGCGCCTGTCGACATCATCGCGCGCGACGTGACGGCGCTGTTGCAGGGTCTCGCCGACAAGCGACTGCTGCGCGATGGCGTCGATGCATTTTCGCCGCCGGAAGTCTCAGCTTTTGCATCGTCGATCGCGCCCTTCGCAGGCGGACCAGCAGGGCTTCTCGCCGAACTCACGCATCGCTGCCCGCTGCAATGTCCCTATTGCTCCAATCCGCTCGATCTCGAACGCGCGAACACAGAGCTTACCGCCGACGAATGGGGCGAGACTTTCCGACGGGCGGCGTCGATCGGCGCGCTGCAGCTGCATCTTTCGGGCGGCGAGCCGACGGCGCGTCGCGACCTGGAAGAGATTCTCGCGCATGCCGTCGACGCCGGGCTCTACACCAATCTCGTCACCTCCGCCGTGCTGCTGACGCGCGAGCGGTTGCAGCGTCTCGCCGAAATCGGCCTCGACCATGTGCAGGTCTCGATCCAGGACGTCGTTCCCGAGAGCGCCGACCGCATCTCCGCCTATGAAGGCGGCGTCGCCAGGAAGCGCGACGTGGCGCGCTGGGCGCGCGAATTTGGGATGGGGCTGACGATCAACGCGCCGATGCACCGGCAGAACATCGCGCATCTGCCGCAGATCATCGACTTCGCCGTCGAGGTCGACGCGCAGCGCATCGAGATCGCGCACATCCAATATTACGCCTGGGCGCAGATGAACCGCGCCGCGCTCATACCGACACGCGACGTCTTCATGGGAACAGTGGAGATCGTCGAGGCCGCGAAGAAGCGTCTCGCCGGCGTGCTTAATTTCGATTTCGTCATTCACGATCATTATGCGACGCGGCCAAAAGCCTGCACCGGCGGCTGGGGCCGTTCGATCATCGCCGTTACGCCCTCCGGCAAAGCCCTGCCATGCCATGCGGCGCAGACTCTGCCGGGCCTTGTCTTCGATAATGTGCGCGAGCGGCCGCTCGGCGACATCTGGCGCAATGGCGCGGCGTTTAACGCCTTTCGGGGAACGGATTGGATGCAGGAGCCTTGCCGATCCTGCGATCGCCGCGAGATTGATTTCGGAGGCTGCCGCTGTCAGGCGTTCGCCGTCACGGGAGACGCGGCCGCGACAGACCCTGCCTGCCATCTTTCGCCGGAGCATGCGCGCTTCGCCGCCTTCGCGGAAGTTGAATCGCACACGCCCGCGCCTGACTTCGTCTATCGACGCCTCGGCGGCGCTGCGGCTCAGGCGACGCGCGCAAAGGAGCCGGTTTAATTATCTCTGCGCGAAGCCTCCGGCGCGGGTTCCCACGCAAGTTAGCGCGAAATAATGTCGACGTCAGGGATGCTGGCCACGGCGGCGGACTCCGCGAAGCTTAAGATCGTTGCGCTCCCTCGGCCGCGGCGTTCGGCACAGGGGCGTGGATATCCTGAGAAAAATTCTAACGCGGTAAGAAAGGAGCAACTTCCGCGCGGCATATTAAGCCTGTCTCGCGGAGTTAAGAATTTGTTTCGCATAAGCGTAACGGAGCTTGTCGCATGAAGTCGCGGGATACGCTTGTCCGCCTGAAGCGTTTTCAGGCCGAGGAAAAACGCCGGCGCGTCGTCCAGCTCAACGCGATGATCGCCGAATTCACGCGCATGGCGAATGAGCTGGACCGTGAAATCGGTCAGGAAGAGCGGCGCGCCAATATCGACGATCCCGCCCATTTCGCCTATCCGACCTACGCTCGCGCCGCCCGCGCCCGCCGCGATAACATCATGGCGTCGGTTAGCGAACTGCGCGGCCAGGTCGACGAGGCCGAGGCGCAGTTCAAGGAGGCGAGCGAGGAACTCGCCAAGGCGCAAAGCCAGGAAGCGCGCGATCGCGGCGCCGAGCGCATGATCGACGTCGTCGCCGATCGCCGCCATGGCGAAATGGCGGAAGTCCTGCGCCGCGCGTAAGGCGCGCGGCTAAAGGAGCCGCCAGCGCAACCGGCCTTTCGGCGCGCGCGCCCATAGGCCATATGTCCTTCGCAAAACGACCTCGGCAGGCCCGCCTCTCGAAAGAGAAGCGGCGAGGCGCGCGACGTCATAGCGAAACCGTCGAAAGAACAGCGTCGCGCCAGAGTGCGCCGCGACGGCAAACGCCAGTTCGAAACGCGTAAGATCGGCGATCCATTCCGGCTCGGCTTTGCCCTGCGCCGCAAGCTCGTCGAGGCGTCGCGACAAGGCGGCCGCGTCGGCGCGATGGCGCCCTTCGGGCAGGCGCCCATCGATCGACGCCCGCAACAGCGCGTCGAATTTATTTCCCAAGGCTAGCGCGGTCAGCGGCAGCGTTTTGCGTACGTCAAGCGCGCGCTTGCCGACGAGGCTGCGCGCGAAGGCCTCCACCTCGACCTTGTCGATGGCGGCGAGGCGCTGCGCTTCCGCGCCCTGCAAGCCGAAACTGTCGGCGACGGCGGCGGGCGCATCGAAAAATTCGCGCCGCAATTCGGCGTCCGTATAGAGGCGCGCGAGCAGCGTCTGGGTCTGCGCTAGTCCCACCTTCCGCGCTCCTTCAACGTCACGCGCGCCCGCGCGACTTCGTCGAGCAACGCGCCAAAGGGCGGCAGGCGTTCGTCGCGCTCCAGAATGACGGCTCTCACCGGCGCGCGCGCAACGACGCGATCGTAAAGCGCCCAGACGGCGTCGCTCGTTGCGGCGTCATGGCTGTCGATCAGCACGCCATCGAGCCGGCGGCCGCCTGCGTAGTGAATTTGCACGAGCCTGTCCCATGGCCAGCGTTCGAATGTCGCGTCGAGATCGACGCCGAAATTCATCGCGTTCACATACATATTGGCGACGTCGCACAGCCAGCCGCATCCGGTCGCCTCAAGCGTGCGCGTCAAAAATTCCGGTTCCTCCATTTCGGCGCCCGGCACGCGCACGACAGTCGTGACATTTTCGAGAATGAGCGGCGCCTTGATGCGCCTGCGCACGGTTTCGACATTGCGCGCGACGACGTCGATCGCTTCCTGCGTATAGGGTAGCGCGGCGAGATGGCCGATGCTGACGCCGCCCGCGCGCGTGAAGCAGAGATGCTCGCTCCACCAGGGCGGATCGATGCGTTCGATCAGCGCGGCGAGTCTGTCGAGATAGCGCGAGTCGATCCCTTCGGCGCTGCCGATCGAGAGATCGAGCCCATGCGCCACAAGCGGAAAATGCGCGGCGAGAAGATCGAGTTCGGCGCTCTTTTCGCGTGAGGCGTCGAAATAATGATCGGCGATGATCTCAAGAAAATCGACGCTCTCTCGATTGGAGAAGAGATCGGCGCGAAACTGGGGCCGGTAGCCGAGGCCCGAGCCGAGCGCGGGCGCGTCAATCGCCGCCACAACCGCCACAGCCACTGCTTCCTCCGCCGTCGCCGCAACTGCCGCCGCAGCTCGCGCCGCAACTGCTGCCGTCGGTCGCCGAGCCGCGCTTGAAGGAGTCGGCGAACATCGCCTCCGTCGTGCCCTTCAGCGCCGAGAATCCGTAGAGGCCGATGAGAAACAGCGAGGCGCCTTCGAAGGCGCGCGCTTCCGGCCCCGGCGAGCCGATATGGCCGACCGCCGCCTTGAGACGATCGGCGTAAGCGAGGCGCATCGCTTCGAGATAGGCGTGGCCGCGACGGCTCGCATGGGTGCGCGTCAGCACATAGGCGAGCGCGAAGAGCGCCGCGACTGAGGCGATGGCCAGAAAGATCAGATAGGCGACATTCGGTCGCCCCGCCTGCCAGGCGACATAGAGCTTGGCGAGCGCCAGACCGCCGATGATCAGCGTTCCGACGATCTGTGCGCGGCGGCGCCATGTCTTGACGGACTCGGGCTTTATCAATTCCTCGGTCGCGAGCTTCGCGCGCACCGGCGCCAGTTGTTCGAACAGGAACTTGCGCTGCGCGCGATTCTCAAACAGCTGATGCGCTTTCGGCTTCGTCTGCGCCGACTCGAGCATGCGCAGCTCCATCGCGTTGAGTTCGCCGGGCTGCGGCTGGTTCTCCGTGGGGACGACGCGGTCCCCCTTGGCGAGCGCGACGAAACCGCGCTGGGCGAGATCATAGACGAGCGTGCGGATGACCTGATTCACGCCGCCTTGCAGATATGCGATCTCCATCGCATCGGGGCTCTGCGGCACGGGCGGCGGCGGACGCCGGTCGGTGCGGTCCGCCAAACGAATAACGAGATAAGTCGCCGCCAGCACGACAATGACGACCAGGCCGAAGACATTGAGGAATTCGGGACCGGGAAGATTCAGGATCGGAAGATTCTGCACCGCTTGCTCCTCAATCGGCGGCAATGTCGCGCGTCAGCCGCCGCGCCTGCAGCGTCGCAACCGCCAGCACCGCCATGCCGATGGCCTGATGCGCCAAAGCCAGCAGCAGATGCGGCGTTCCCTCGAAAGGCGGCTCGACCAGCACCAGCGTCGCGACGCCGAGCGCGATCTGCATCAACACATGCCCGAAGACGATGACCGCGCCGCGGCGCGCGCGCCCCTCCGTGTTCATCAGCGCATCGAGAACATGCAGCAGCGCGAAGGCGAAGATCACATAGGCGATCATGCGGTGAAAAAACTGCGCGGTGACGGGATTGTCGACGAGATTGGTCCAGGCGGGTTCAAGCCGCCACAACACATCCGCCGGCGGGATGAAAACGCCGTCCATCAGCGGCCAGGTGTTGTTGACGAGCCCGGCGCGAAGGCCGGCGACGATCCCGCCCGCGAAAATCTGCACGAACACCAGCGCGAGGATCGTAAGCGCTACCGCCTTTAGACGTCCCGCTCCCTCATGCACGACAGAGCGCGCGCGGGGCCCCAGTCCGCCCGCCACCCACAGACAGGCGGAAAAGATCAGCGCGGCGAGGATGAGGTGGATCGCGAGACGCTCCTGCGCCACCTCCACGCGGTTGACGAGGCCGGACGCCACCATCCACCAGCCGACGCCGCCCTGCAGCGCGCCAAGCGCGAAAATGCCGAGGAGCTTCGGCTTCAACGATCGCGGCAGACGCCCGCGCGCCCAGAACCACACGAGCGGAATGGCGAAGACGACGCCGATCAGCCGCCCGAGCAGACGATGCGCCCATTCCCAAGCGTAAATATATTTGAACCCGGCCAGATCCATGTCCGGGAACAGTTCCTTATATTGCGGAATCTGCTTGTATTCTTCGAAGGCTTCGATCCACTCTTTCTGCGAAAGCGGCGGCAGCGCCCCCGTGACCGGCTTCCATTGCACGATGGAGAGGCCCGATTCGGTCAACCGCGTCGCGCCGCCGACGATGACCATGACGAACACCAGCGCGGCGACGACCCACAGCCAATTGCGCACCGCAATGGCGTTCTCCTCCGTCGCGCGCTGCTTGATCGCTGGGACGGGATGAGGAAAGTGAAGCCAGTCTTCCATGAGGCGCCAGCGGTTCCAGAGGCAAATGACGGCGGCCAGTTAAGGGAAGCGGCCGGCGCTTGTCCACACCTTGCGCCGCCGCGCCGCGGCCAGAGCCGATTTTGGGCTGAAAAGAGCGCCGCTACGGATGTAAGAATTGCGACAGCCCCTTGAGTCGAGGAATCACGTGGCCGGCAAGAGCGACGAAGCCATGCGCACGATCGGCGAGGTCGCGGACAGCCTCGACCTGCCCCAGCATGTGCTGCGCTTCTGGGAAACGCGCTTCAAACAGATCGATCCGCTCAAGCGCGCCGGCGGGCGGCGCTTCTATCGGCAGCGCGACATTGAGCTCGTGGCCGCCATCCGCCACCTGCTCTACCAGGAGGGCTACACGATCAAGGGCGTGCAGCGCATCCTCAAGGAACAGGGCGTCGAAGCCGTCCTGGCCGGCGCGCGCCAGCGGGAGGCCCGCGACGGGGAGGGCGCGGGCCCCGAGGCTGCGTCCGATGCGGGAGCCGCGCTGCGGCATGCGGCGGATCAGCCGGGGCTTATTGAGGACGAGGAGACGGAGGATTTCTCCGCCGAGAGCGAGTTGGATGAAGTCTCCGAGGAAGAAGAGCGAGACGACGCCCCGGATGTCGAGCTTGAACCGGCCGCAGCGCTTCCCGTCGTCGTCGAACCGCGGCCGCTCGCCGAGGCGGAAGCGCGAGTCCTGCGCGAGGTCCTGGCCGAGATCGAGGAGTGCAAGCGACTCCTCAAACTCACCCAACGCTAGAAAGGCCGGCGTTGCCAGCGCCGCCCCGGCTCACTATAACGGCGCCAAGTCGGAGTGTAGCGCAGCCCGGTTAGCGCACTTGTCTGGGGGACAAGGGGTCGTCGGTTCGAATCCGGCCACTCCGACCAAATAATCCCTAAAATTTCAATGACTTTCGAGAAGCCGTGGACGGGCTGTTTTTGCCACTTTTGGCCGTGGGTTCACAGTGGGTTCAAAACCGTTTTGCTAGAGGCCGGCATTAAGGCGCCCGAGCCGCCGATGTCCGCTTCGCCTTCGATGGCGACACGTCGGGCATGAGTTGCGAGAGGGTGGGCGAAATTGGTTTATCTTCCGAACTAATTTTATGTCGCCCCGCCTTCGCCTTTCCGACTTCGTTCAGCTTGGCGTCGAGGACAAAGATCAGCCGTCGTCCTGGTCATCGCGCGAGCGTGCGGGCGAGTAAGGTTGCATTTCCCCGATATCGCGTGTAATTTACAACCAACGTGACGGCGCCTGTCGCCGTCATCAAGAAACGGCCCGAGCGCGGATGTAGCGACGGGCCGTTTTTGCATAAGAATTCGTCGCGGAGACCCTAAGCGG
>CAZCJY010000067.1:0-11715 GCA_964498975.1 uncultured Methylocystis sp. | reverse complement strand
ACTCCCTTCACACGGGAGGGGTCACAGGTTCAATCCCTGTGCCGCCCACCATTAAAATCAAAGACTTAGTTCAATTTTGCCGGATGGCGCGAGAGGCTGGGCAGCATGTGGGCAGCACGGCTGCCGGCCCTCGGTCGGACGCTTCGAAGCGATCGAAAAAGCGGAAGCGAGTCGGAAAGTCAGAAACTATCCATCACCGCGTCAGGGGAAACCCACGGGCTTCGACTTCATCGATCTTCCGAAGACAGGGCGCTTGGTCTGCCGGGAACGCGGCGCGCGCCAGGTTCACATCATGCCAGATTGGCCGCCGTATAGGACCAGCGATGCGCGGCGCTAGCATGTAGGCAGAGGTTCCGTAAAAACGACTCGGGCCGACGCCGAGCCAAGCCCTGCGTCGGCTCAATTGTTGATTAGAAGAAGAGGCCGAGGCAACCGCCCGCGAGACCGCCGACGACGGCAGCGGCGATCGTGTTCATCATGCCGCCGAGAGCGAAACTCGCGAGGCCGCCGATAATAACGGCGCCGATACCAGCGAAGATGTAGACGCTCTGGGTGACTTCGAGTTCTTTGCTAGCCATAATTGTCTCTCCTCTTTTGTTTCCATAGTTGCGCTTTATTCTTTGTTTTCAGGCTCTTTTCTCTGTCCCATAAGCAGAGGCCCGCGTCATTTCGACGCGGGTGAACGTTAGCATATGACGGGATGCTGTCCATCGTGACGCTAATCGGCGAATTCAAGCGCGGCCGCGATGCGGGGCGCCGCCGCCAATACACCCCTGTTCTCGTCTGCTATCCCCGCCACCATGTGCGGACGTTTCACGCAGCATCTCTCTGGGGCCGAAATCCACTACCTTGCCGACTTGATCGGTCAACTGCGCAATCTCGCGCCGCGCTACCACATCGCTCCGACGACGCCGATTGATCGAATCGCTTCCGCCACCGACTGACCTTGCGTCGTCAGCACGTCCACCTGACGAAGCTTCGCGACAATCTCCCCGGGCTTATGCCATTTCCTGCCCATCCCAAATCCTCCTCAAGGCTCAAAAAGCCATACTTTACGGAGGATTACTTTTCAGGAGGCAGACCAGCCAGCGTCCTGTTCTGTCCGCGGCTCTGTCAGAATTCTTTTGGATTACCGGGGACCAATATCGCGGATGAGCGCTCACCGTCGTTGGTCCATGTGATCCGAGCCCCCTCCAGAGTGACTTGAGGGCAATCCCAATCGGTCATCTTGCCGTCCTCTTTGTCATAGGTGAAACAGATGCGTCCCCTGTTCAGCTGCCAACGTCCAGTATATCTTCCCTCACGATCCTCGCCGAGGATCCGACCGTCGGGGTGCAGGAATTCGACGTATTTTTTACCATTCTCCTCGCCAGATATCGTGTTGCCGACAAGCGATTCACGTATCTGCATGTCGTTGGCGAGCTCTTTCGAAAACCCTGGGGCCGCGGCTAAAATTACGGAGATCGTCAAGATCGGAGCGAGCGTGCGCATGTCATGGCCTCCTTCCCGGCCGTCGTTTTAGAGGAACAGTCGGATCTGATAGAGGAGCGCGATCAGTTCGGAGATGAGAATCAGAACGATCGCGGCCTCCAGCGCGTTGCCGACCAAGGCGGAGGAGCGCGCCGACACCGCATATCTTTCATCGATCAAGCGCGTGTTCGCGACCTCGTAATGATCGAGCGCGAACTGGATCGGCTCGTCGAGCAGCTCCAGCCTTTCGTTCACGGCCGCCGCGTCCGCGAGTTCCGCGTAGAGGCGTTTGGACGAGCCGCTGAGCTTCGGATCGAATTGTTTCACCGCTGCTTTGGCCCGCAGAAATCTCGTCTTCATTTGCGTCGCCGCCTTTGTCATTTCGTTGACATGCGGTTGTCGCGACTGTTGCGCGTTGGTGACCGAGTGGGTGAGCGCCTTGTCTGCGTCGATGGTCGGCCACATCGCGGCCATCGTCGTCTCCAGCGCTCTCATTTCACGCTCGAGAACTGAAAAGCGAACGACGGCGTCGAGCGTGTCGTGCATTTTTTCGGCGTCGGCGTAGATCAGCACGCGGTTGTCGTGCCAGAAGACGCGCACCGTGCGAATGCCCGCGAGAATCGGATCGTATCTGACGGCGCCGAGGTCCCTGCGAACCCATTCCTCCGCTCTCGTGCCAATGGTAGATTTTTCGTCGATGCCCGGCGGGATCCACACGATATCGATGGAATCATCACTCGGCGAATATTCGTTGGACAGCGCATAGGTCACGTCGAGCGGCGTCAGGACCGCATAGAGGTTGCGCGGCTCTTCGATGACGATCGGCTCGAATTCGCTTTCGCCCAGTTTGTCGCGGAAGACAATTTGCCATGCGTGAGGTTCGAAGAGATATGTTTCCTGTTGCGTCAAAAGGTCTTGCATTTTCAGCCCCATTATTCCTGGTATTTCGTCGTGAGCGGACATCGAGTCCGTCGATCACATAGTGTCGCCGCCGACGGCCATGCGCGCGTTTGGACCGGCGAAGGCTGCCGTTTTCGTGCCTTCGTCTTCGACGCGAGCGACAGACGCGCGCCTGCCGGGCTCGTAGAAGCAGTACAGCACGCTCTCGGGATCCTCGTACCAATAGCCGGGTCCCGCCCCGGAAATCTGGGCGCGCTTCCACACGTCGTCCAAGCGGGGGGAATTCATCAGCGCATGGGTGAAGCCCACGGCATAAAGCCGCTCGGACCAATCCCATCGCGACGCCAAGGTCGCCACCCCCTCCAGGAGCTCGTGCCGCTCCAGAAGCTCGATCGATTTGTCGATCGTGATGGAGCCGAGAACCATGCCGCGCTTGGCCACGCGCCTTATCTCGCCGATCGCGGCCGTCGCCTGTTCGCTCGGCAGCCGGCAGAGGCCCGTCTCAACCACCACGTCGAAGGCCCGGTCGCCGAATGGCAAATCGTTCGGCTCGCAAAGCTTGTTGAACTGCGCGACTTCGCTCGGCGTTACCAGATGGGCATGACGATTCCACTCGACTCCGACGGCGTCGTAACCCATTCGCCGTAACGCGAGCACCAATTGTCCGGACGCCGCGCCAAGGTGCAAAATCCTTGCGCCCTTGCTTACGCCCCATGTGATCTGGATCATGTCCGCGAGCGTATCGGCCGGCAGGAAGCGCAGCAAAACCTCCTCGGTCGAACGAGCCTTGGCCCAGCGCTCGACCTGGATCACATCCGACTGGTTTTTGTCTTGGCTACGACGCCGCTTCAGGATTTCGGCGACGATCACGTCCGTCGCCGCATCGGCCGAGTCGAGCACGCCATTGAGCGTTGCGTCGAAAATGTAATCTCCGACCATGAGCAATCCCGGTAGGCGCTCGGGGTCTGGATGGTGATTGACGCTGCGCTTACGCACAGGCATTCCGCCTGGTATCGCATTGACGGACGCCATCCAGCGGTGAATGCGCCGGTCGACAATGAGTTTTTTTCCTTCGGCCAGCGCGGGCGGCAACGCGTCGAGGCACAATTGCTCGATGCGTTCGTCTTCCACATTCGCCAGACAAAGAGCCGCATTGCCGGCGATGAGAAACGCCAGGGCGCCATAGCCGCCGAAATCGTTGCGCGAGCTTTCGTCGTAAACGCAACATCCGTCAAACGCGTCGAGCATCCACCAGTGAGAGAGCAAATGCTCGCGCCAGAACGGCCGCTTGAACAGCAACGTGGCGCGCAAGTAATGGCCCGGACGATCGAGATAGGCGACGTGCCGGTCGACGACCTCTTGCATGGCTTCTGAGCGCCAGTTGATCGTCGATAGCGCCGACAACGGCACCGCAACGACGACCACGTCGGCGTCGGCGGATTCGCAAATGCCGTTCACCTCGAGGTGGAGGCGATATGTCCCGTCCGACAACGGTTCGACGGACCGGACGTTCGAGTTGATCCGGATCGTGGCGTCGATCCGCTCGACGAGCCCGTCGACAATTTGTTCGTTGCCCCCGACGACGGAAAAGATGTCCATATACCCCTCTACGTCCATCACGACATTCTTGAGGAAGGTGAGGCCGTTCGTCTGGTGGGGCGGAGCCGCAACGTCGCTGTGGGCCATAACCCGCACATAGCGTCGAGCCGCGTCGTCTTTGATTTCCTGATTGAGGAGCGCCTCGCCGGAGATCCTCGACCATGGATGCGTGTTGTCGACCTCGGCGACGGAAAGATAGTAATCGGTCGGGTTCAACAGCTTCGCGCAGCGCGCGCGAAACCTCTTCACTTCGTCACGCGCGCGTTCGCCGAAATGTTCCGCGAGGTCGTCGGGCGTCAGAATGACCTTGCCGTCGAGAACGCAGGGCCCGCCATCAATATATTTGATGCCCAGTTTCAATTCCTTGACGATCAAATCCCTCAGCGGGTCCGGGCCGGTTCGCGAATAATCGTAGATTTCGGCTACGCCCGCTTCATAAGGACCCGCGCCCGCGAAGTGGCGAGTGACTATCTTGCCTCCAACTCTGGAACTCGCCTCAAAGATCGTGATCTCGCAGCTGTCTCCCGCCTTCGCCTCCAAATGCCAAGCTGTGAACAAACCGCCGGGCCCGCCGCCCACGATCGCAACCCTCAGCTTATACTTTGCCGTTTCATGTCCGCTGGTCCTGCGGGTTGCTCCCAGGTCCATGAACTTTACTCCGAAGCTACACAACCAGTCCGAGCTTCATTTGCAGCTTTCAAATTGAAGCCCAAATTAACCAAGTACTTTAGTCTGAACCGAGTTCGCGGCAGGGGAAATCTGTCAATTTGGCGTTTTTTTGGCGCGAAATTTATTAGACTTTTACCCGAATGATCTGGCGCCTTGACCGAAAGATGTACGCGACTGTGGAGCGTCCGTCGCTCGCGCGCGGACCCAATACATAGGCCCGAGACCTTCATGCAAGGCGTAACCGTCGGAGATGGCGCTGATGACCTCCCGGCCGGAACGGGCGCCCATGCGGCGTCGAGCCAGCGGATGATCCCCTCATGCGGATCGCGGCTCGTGCTTCGCGCGAAGACGGCTCTATCGAACGTACAACGCGCGGCGATTCGTGTTACGGGCATTTGCGCCGCGTCTTCGCGGCTGTAGCGGCGAGACCGGCTCGGTGGCGGCCTTGAACGGCCCGAAGCCGACGGGATCGAAAAGCGCTTCGCTCCCGTGGACGCGTCGTATGATCTCGCGTTGGCGCCATAGCCGCAAACGCCCCCTTCGAGGTCGCGCGCGCACGCCCCATGTGGAGATCAATTTGCGGGGGCACCCGATCGAGACCGGCCAAGCCCGGCGGAGTCGCGAAACTGGCCGCCCTCAGGCCCGAACGGAGGGCAGGCCGCGTCGGACAGTCCCGCGACGAGTCATAGATCGAACCCGGACTTAAAAGCGCCTCGACACTTCGAGCTGTCCATAGGCGCCGGGCCCGAGGTACCTATCGTGCGAATAACCCGCGGCGAGGCTCGCATGATAGGGGCCGATGTCCGTCGCCGTCACATGCGCGCCAGTTTTCCAGATACGCTCGAAGGCGTCGGCGTAGAAGCCCCAATGCGGCCCGACATAGATGTTCGAAACGACGAAATCGGCGATCGAGATGCGCGGCATCACCTTGTAGCCCGCCTTGAGGTCCATGTCCGCGGTCTGGAAGGCCGTCGAATAGGACCCATAGCCGTAGAGCAACGTCTTGTCGGTCGGAAGCGCGTCGACCTGCAGCGCCACCTTGAGGCCGACCCTCGTGCCCTTCACACCGTTGGTCGGATCGGGCACGGAGAGATTGTGGGTCAGGACGTCGACGCCGAGCAAGCCCATGAACTCCCACCGATCGGTGACGAACTGATAGCCACCGAGAACGCTGGCCGCTGTCTCCTTGCCGTAAACCTTGGTGAATTCTCTGAGCCAGGGGAAGCCGTCGACGCTCCACGTCCACGGCGGAACGGCGTCGACGCCGGGGACGGGGTAGTTGTATTGGCCGAAGCCGAAGCTCATGCGCGAACGGAAACCGGATTCTTCCAGGTTTCCGCCGACCGCCGCCGTGGTCTCGAAATGCTGGAACCAGCGGGCGCGGGTTGTCGCCTCGGTACCCGACTCGACCTCGAGCCAGGGGGCGGGCCCAGTTTCCTCTTCTTCGTCGTCATCGGCGTTTGGCGAGGCGACGGCCGCGGGAGCGGCGATCACGCCGTTGAGCAAATCGGCGAAGTGGTAATTCACGCCTACACGGACGATGTGCCCGTCATGCCGGGTGCGCACGAACGGCGAGGTCGCGTAAGCGACGCTGCCGTCCTCCGTCACGCCCCACAGTGGATTCGTCTGATACGCGACGGTCCCGAGATCGTAATAGAGATATTCGGCCTTCAAGCTGACCTGCGGCATGAACATCCATTCGACGCCGCCGCCGGCCGTCCAGCCGAGGCGCACCGTGGACCGAACGCCGGTCGCCCAGCCGGTGGAGCCCAGATCGTCGTTGTACTGAGCGATGCTCGCGGACGACTGTACGCCACCATAGGCCAAGCCGCCCGTTCCGTAGACGAGCAGTTCCGGGAACGGCAACCAGCCGAGACGCCCGCGCACAGTGCCGAAATAGTCGAGATATTTCGTGCCTTCGAACTCGGTCAGCAGGGGCGCCTGGGGAGCCAGGAAACCGCTCGGGAAATAACCTGAGTTGCTGCTGCCAACGATGCCTTGGAAGTCGGTCTCCGCGCCGATCAAGAAGCTTGGCGAGAACTGCCAATTATAGCCGAATTGCGCGCCGCCCATGAAGCCGCCGCCGTTGCCGTCGGACGGGATCGAGCCATTCGCCGCGAGGGCGCCGCTGACCGAAGCCGAGAGTGTGCCCGGGAGCGCGCAGCAGAAGTCGCCCATCGGCGTCGACGCGAAATAGGTTGTGGTCACAGGATCCCAGGCAGCACCCGCATTGATGCCGGCGTAGAATCCGGTCCACGAGAAGATGGGCGGATCGACGAGATGCGGGCCTTTTCGGATCGGGTCAGCCGCGGCCGCGGGGTTGGCGACGAACGCGAGACCGGCTGCCAGTCCCGCCAGCGCCGCGGCGGCAAAGGAGTACTTCATCATCAATAATCTTCCCGGCGGACCGTGAGTTTGATCGGGCCTCGACGATAGACGCGACGCGCCGTTCCAAATAGACAACAACGTGCGTAAATCGGCAATTTCAACACCGTGTGACATTTGGGCAACGGCGTCCATCTTGAGCCATACCATAAGCCCCCGACGCCTCGCCGGGCAGTTTGCGTCAGCAAAGTCGATCAATACTTCAGAGAGCGGCCTGGACCGGGGTCAGCGCAAAATCGGAACGGGCGCCGCGCCACAGGGAAGGAACACCGAGAAGCCAGCCAGACGCGCGGTTCGAGTCGAGCGCTTGCTCCGCGAAGACGCGGCTATCAACAGCTCATTGCGCAAACCTCGCGACGGCATATTTCCGCCAACCTTAGAGCGCGGACCAGCCTTTTTTTAATGGAATAGTCACCCAATAAGGCTTTGCTACAAGCAAACGAAGGCTTTGCTCCAAGCAAACGATTGATTCAAGGATTTGTTATGCTGAGACCGATTGCGCGTCGCAACTTCCTTAACGGCGTCGCTCTCACGCTTGCATCCGGTCTGACCCCACTCGAGCAATCCGCGGCGCAAACCCGAATAACGCCGCAGAGCGAATACAAAGGTAGAGTGAACGCGGGCCGAAGAGGCAAAGCAATGTACGACGTCATCATCGTGGGCGCTGGCGTCTCGGGCCTTGCCGCTGCAAAAGCGCTTCTTGCGGACAATCACCGGCCCGTTGTGCTCGAGGCCAGCGATCGGATCGGGGGGCGCATACTCACCGATCGCTCGTCCGGCGTTGCTCTGGACCTGGGCGCATCCTGGGTGCACGGCGTGCGCGGGAACCCGATCGCCGGCCTTCTGGAGGGTGCGGGCGCAAATCTTCGCAAGACGGATTTCAAATCCTTTACTCTGTATTATCGGGGAGAGGAGGTGGACGCCAATTTGGGAGCGAAAGAATTCTATCGCTGGACTGAGCGTTTGAAGAAAAGCGTCAAGAACGACATTTCCTTGTCGTCAGCCTTCGACCGTTACATAGCTGAAAAGAACATTAGTGGCGAACGCGAGTTTTTATTACGACACTTGGTTTTCACCAACATCGAAACCGAATTTGGCGCAAATATATCCGATATGTCGCTGAAGTGGCTCAACGAGGACGACGAATACAAGGGCGGAGACGCGCTCGTCACATCCGGCTATGATGCGCTCACCGAAGCCCTGGCGCGCGGCGTCGATATCCATCTGAATACGCCAGTCGATACAATCAAAGACACGGGGACAGGCGTCATCGTCGCCTCGGGTCCAAATACTTTCTCCGCCCGTAACGCGCTCGTGACCGCGCCGCTCGGTGTGCTGCAACAAGGCGCGATCAAATTCTTGCCCCCCCTGTCGCGCGCAAAGACGAATGCAATAAGAGGGCTGGGCATGGGCAACCTCCATAAGACGTTTTTGGAGTTCGAGCATCGTTTCTGGGATAACGTCCAGGCGATTGGGGTCGCGCATGGCGACGCGGCTTGGAGAGAATTCATCAACCTCGAGAAGGAAACGGGACGGCCGATATTGCTCGCGCTGCATGTGGGCGAAGCCGCATCCAGACTGCACGACATGTCCAATGACGCCATCGCGCAAGAGGCCTTCTCGGTTCTGCGAACCGTGTATCGCCACGCCGTCCGGCCCATCCTCGTCACAACCACTGAGTGGGAAAAGGATCCCTATTCGTTGGGCAGCTATTCCTTCGTGCCGGTCAACGGCTCGCTCGACTTTTACGATGAGATCGCGGAGCCCGAGGGACGGTTCTTTTTCGCGGGAGAGCACACGAACAGCTCCTATCCGTCGACGGTCCACGGCGCCTATCTCTCCGGCCTTCACGCCGCGAAGCTCCTGAAAAAGGAGATCAGGGAAACGAGTTGAGCGGCGCCCGATCCGGTTGGTCGCGCCCTCCCTCTCGAGCTCGAGCGACGCTTGGGCTCATCCCATCCGCGTCCACCGATTCGACGCCTGTCGATCGCGTCAGCCCGACGCAATTTCGCCAGCGCGGCGATATGCAGCCGCAAAAAAGAGTTCGGTCGCTCGCTTGTCATTAGCAGCCGGCGCATCTGATGCGGCAAGGTAGGCTGCGGAAAAACGCCATCACGTCTGAAGCTCTCTCGTATCGCCAAGTTGGCGACTTACGATCTTGGCTCGCACCTAAACGAAATATTCCGCAGCCCGAGTTGGCCGCTGTCGCGTGCTTGCGGAATAGCGTCTTTCCCGAATTTGTCGCCGTGAGCATCCGATAAGTTCTGCGCCACGTCACTCGACGGGTTTGGCTCTCCCAACTGCGGCTATGGCGTGGGACGGCTATGGCCACGGTGGTTGGGGCGGTCACCATCAGGGACATTGGGACTACCATCCCAGTGGGCATTGGGATCGCCATGGCGACCACTACGATTGGCACGATACGAGCCACTATGACTGGCACGGTCGCGGTCATCATGGTCACGGCTATCATGATGATGACTGACCCTACCGCGGCATAATCCGCCGGGCATGACGAAAAACGCCCCGCCGATACATCCACGGTCGGGGCGTTTCTTGCGACGGCGACGCCGTCATCTTGATTGAATCCTAGCGCGCGATTTGGCAAGCGCAAGGCGCCATCACCGCTGCGCGCGCCCTTGCTTCACCAGCGCCGGCGGCGTTCCGCGGCGATGCGTGCGGCTTCGCCATCGGCGCGAAGATCGGCGCGTGCGTGCTGGCTGGCCGCCGACGGAGCACGACCTAATGGCATAGTCCGCGCGCTCATTGAAAGGGCGCCTCTGTCGTGATTTGGCCATATTGCTTTCCACAATCTAAACAGCCGAAGATGATGCGTAAGGCGTGGAGTTAGCGATGGATTTGCTCAACATCGACGAGGACGCCCCCGAACATCTGCGGCAGGAACGTTCGGCACAGCGTGACAGCGCCGAAGTTGCGTTGGAGATCGTATCGGAAACTGCGGCGGCGATCAGATTACTTGAAGAGCAATCTGCGCAAGCTGTGGCGCGTGCACAAGAATTGGCGCGATCGGTGGTAGCGAAGCTCGAATTGGCGGACGCGCGGGTCGAGCATTTGGAAGCACAGAAGACGCAGTTGAGCGAAGAGTTATCGTGGACTCGCGGACAGCTTCAGATGACGCAGGAGCTCCTGGGCGCGAAAGAGACCGAGCTCGCGCAAGCAAAAGAGGAAATCCACATCACGCAAGAACGGGTTGTTGCCGCCGAGCGGCGCGCGATAGAAGCAAACGCGTCGATCGAGCGCATCGTTCAAGCCATTCAGACGCAGCTTCCTGGTCGCGGGCACATGACCGGACCGCAATAGTGCGGAGTGCCGCGCCCTCGAAGATCGATCGCGCGCCACCGAGTAAGCCGCAAGCCTAGAGGCCGCCTCGTTGTTCTTTTCGCCATTCCCACGGTGGCTGAATCTGGCCCGCCCAAATCGCCCGTTTCGCGTTCCTGGCCTCTTGCTCGGCCCCGATATAGGCGCTCGAATATTTCCGATACGCCATGGCGTGACCGGATCGAACAAGCCAAAGCTCGATATCCTCGCCTCTTACGCTGCAATCGGCGACCGTTCGGCCATATCGGTCAACGTCGCGCTCGCGGCATTGGACAGGCGAGGCGCCAATGAAATCGTCGAGCGCCATCGCGGCGATTTGTCCGCAGCGATAGACTTTGCCCGTGGCGTCAAAGCAGGGCTGCCCTTTCTCCGGGGCGTCTATGCCGTGAAGCCTGATGCGCTGGCCGTGAATTTCTATCGTGTCGCCGTCGAGGACCGATGCGCGGCCAACAATCTCGGCGAGAGCGACGCCTGAGATCGTCGCAGCGAGAGCGGCAAGAATGATGCGCTTCATTGTGACGTTCATGTCCAAAGCGTGAAACCACCCGCCGTCGTTTATTGCTGTCCTGCGAACAGGTCTGCGATGGATGGAGTCGCGCTCGGCGTGTTCGCCAGCCCGAACAGCTGAACCAAATTGGCGCCTGCGGGAGTCGAGAATTGCGGCGGCGTTTCCGCTGCGCGCTGCTCGAACATGGGCGACCGCTTGCGCGTCATCTCGTCGATCGCCGCAGGCGGGCGCGCAAGCCGCTGATGACCGTCTTGCGGTTCACATAGCCGCGCCGCTCCAATTCGCCGTCGTAGCGGTCCAATAAGTCCGCGACGCGAGACTTGAGCCGGCGCTTTTGCTCGGCGCGCTCGGCGGCCGGGTCCGCGCCGCTCAGTATGCGCCCGAGCGCGACCAGGGCGAGCTTGCGGGCTTCGCTGGCGCTTGCGATCGTCGTTGGCGTCCCGAGCTTCAGGCGCTTCATGTTCGAAGACCGGCCGGCGCCGACAGGACGATAGGAAAGAATGTAGCTCTTGCCCTGCGGCCGCAGCCGAACGCCGAAGCCTGTGACTTCCGAATCCCACAAGACGGCTTCAGACTTGCCGGGCGGCAGTTCCGCGGCCTTCACAACTGCGTCGGTGAGACGTTTCTTTTCGGCCATCGTTCAGCGCGTGGGCGGCACATGGGCGGCACGAAATGGCCAGCCCTTCGTAGCCGCTTATAACCCCGCTAAGCCGTAAAATCCACGGGAAATAAGGGGTTTTCAGGTGATCGCAATACCCTCATAACCCTTGCAACCCTGAGCATAATTCCTTTCACACGGGAGGGGTCACAGGTTCAATCCCTGTGCCGCCCACCATTAAAATCAA